>PFNU01000116.1:6290-8844 GCA_002792135.1 bacterium (Candidatus Torokbacteria) CG_4_10_14_0_2_um_filter_35_8
CACCATCCGCTGTGGCGGGAAATTCCAAATACCAAGCACCAAACTACAAACAATATCTAAATTCTAATTTTCAAAATTCAAAACATATTAAACCAAGTATTCTTATTGTTTTAAATTTGGGATTTTGGTTGTTGGGATTTGTTTGAGATTTATAATTTGTAATTTGTGATTTTAAATTCTTGATTCTTAATTCCAAATTCCCCCCTATAATTTATCTAAAAACCTGCGTTATTCACAAGAATTTTCGTTTGACTATACCTCTCGAAATGTGATATAAAATAAGTAAACAAATACTTTGTTAAGCACAAATTTTCTAAGCAGTAAAACATAAAAACCTGTGAGTGTTAGTAATAAAGAAAACCTAAGAAGAGGTATTGCTATCCTTTTAGTATCTGGAGGTATTGTTTTTGTAAGCCAATTCTTTGGAACTCTTCTTATAGAGAGTGATTCTGAATTTGTAAATAGTCTTGCTTCAGTTCCTTTAACTTCCGCTTATGATAATGCTGCTGGGGTGAGAGTGAGTGCAGAACCAATGAATAATGATTCTGCAAATTATAGTAATACTTCAATTCCTCAATCTTATAATTCTTCTACTGATAACGGAGCGGAGGTTAGTGTTAGTACTAATCCTGGAAGTGTGGGGATTAATGATGTTAGTAATGCAGATTCAGCTGATGATAGAATGAAAGCACAAGATATGGGAGATATTGTTGAACTTAATCCAGTGACCCATCCATGGGCTACTGGAATTGCTGCGCAAGTTACTCAAAGTTTCATTGACAGAGAAATTGGTTGGGTGATGACACAGGCTCCAGCTGATAAATTAAGTGGGTGGGGAATGGATATAGTCAGGCACTCTTACGACCAACAAGGGATGAGTAACGCTAATCCAATGACAGTGAAACCTACAGTTCCAAATCCAGATCTTCTCGGAAATCTTTGGGGTGGGATTAATATTTCGATGGATGCCTTCTATGAGCAAGCATCGGCAGTGGCACTTAAGTTAGCTCAAGAGTCGCTTCTTAAAATGAATGAAGAAATGCAGCAGGGAGATAAGGAAATAATAAGAGATGAGGTTACGGGTGAAGTGATTTCTGAGACTACCCATACTAGTTTTGTGATAGATCCTCTGGAGTACATTAGAAGACAGATAAAGTATGGGCTTTGGGACAAGATATTTAAGCTTGCGGACACAAATGGCGATGGTGAGATTTTTGGTGAGGATGAGGAATTACTCGCAAGTATTCTTTATAACACAGCAGATAGTGTCATTTATGAAGGAAGATTGCCATCTTATGAGGTGATAGTAGATATTGAGGCAGAGCTTGATCTAGAAGAGCCTTTGGCAGCTGTGGGGGGACCAGGCGTGTTTTTGCAAACCAATCCTTTTAGTGTTTATTTGCATCAAAAGCAATATTTAGAAGAACAAGGAGGAAAATATGGAGAAATAGCAAGAAATGATGTAAGAGAAGGTATAAAACCTAAGAGGAGAACAGAAGATGTAAGAACCCCAGATGGAAAAATAGCTAGCGTAGATATAGGAAAGATTGAGACTCCAGTTGATGCTATAAGAGCCCAGCTTACATCATCCTTTCAGGCTTTTTGGGAAGGTATAGGGCAGTCTGCCACTGACTTTAGTGATGAACATAATATAATTTACTTGCTTATAGGATGCTTCTTGGAGGATGACGCTGGAACTTGTCTTGCCAGAACTGCTGAGTCATGGATTACAAATTACGTTTACGATTGGCTTTTTGAGGAAGGATTTATTGATTTGGAGAAGCTGGATGAGGAGAATGCTAGGACTGGCGGTGGTGGTACTCCTCCTCCTGCTACAGATGGACCTATTGGAATTACGCCTTAGTAACAACCTACATTCACTTCCACTTCATGTCATCCTGAGTCCGCCCGAGGCGGATGAAGGGTCCCGTAAGGTCAAAGACGTCGCTATTAACATCCCCGACCCTTGAATATTTCTTGTGAAAAACAAACAACCCTGCGTTTATATAATGACTAATCAAAGAAAAACTACTTTATATACTGGAATTACAACCGATCTAATAAATAGAGCATACCAACATAAAAATAAACTAATTCCAGGATTTACCTCGAGATATAATATTAATAGATTGGTTTATTACGAATTCCATAATAATATTAGAGGCGCTATCTAAAGAGAAAAACAAATTAAAGGGTGGACAAGAGAGAAAAAGATTAAACTCATTGAATCAAAGAATCTAACATGGACTGATTTAGCTCAAGGCTGGTTTAAAGAAAAAGCAATTTTGAACCCTAGTAGTTATGTAAATTAAGAATTTCCATTCATTTTATAGGTCGACAAAAACTCCTGTAGCAATTAACGTTGCAAGATCCAACGGGATCCTTCTCCTCCTCTGCCTGCGGGCTACGGAGGATCAGGATGACAGTAAAGAGAGAAAAATAAAACCTATGCCTAGAATAATATCCAAAATAACAAAAAAAATCTTACCAAAAAGCCGTTTTTGGCTAGGTATTAGTATTGTTGTCTTTATAGGTATTTTAGGAATCGGGGGGT
>PFNU01000108.1:0-1540 GCA_002792135.1 bacterium (Candidatus Torokbacteria) CG_4_10_14_0_2_um_filter_35_8
CTCTCTCTTGGATGAAGCTCAAACTGGAATTAATAGAGTTCAAGCTGTTGGATGTATGGGATATTCTAGGAGACCCTTTGAGATAGGTCTTGAGTTGGAGAGTCTTCTTCGTTTCTACGGAACTCCCACCGACGAGGAGAAGAACCAAGCTAGAGTAAATGCTCTTGTTGCCGTATCTAGATATGTAACTTCTCTTGGAATTGGATCTTCTCTATTTCTTGCTAATTTAGCTTCTGTCGCAAAATCTTCTGATTCTCTTATAAGATTTGTTGGTAGCGATAGTAGTACTTATTTTGATAGTGTCTATGTTTACTATCCTGCAAGATTAGAGTCTACCGGAAGAAGAAGAGAGAAACTTCTCTCGGGGTCTCTAATCGCCTCCCCTACAAGTAGGATTATTATTGAAACTTCCCTGGCAAATCCTATAAGGTTTCAATAATGCTTCAAAGGTATATTAATACAAAGTCTTGGCTAACTCAAAGACTGGCTAATAAATATCCTAATTGGTCTAGGATTAGAGGTTGGGGACAATCTATTGGTCAGCAATTTATAGAAGTCCTTGCTAAAGAACTTGAAGATTTAAATCTTTGTGCTCTAGAAGATCTTCGTGACTCTGTTTTCTTAACCTGCAATCCTTTCCAATTGGGTTCTCTTTATAGAATGAATCTTCCTCCTACTTTTTCTTTTCGGGAAAGACTAGATGGTGATGGAGGAACTTACAAACTTCCTACCTTAGTACGTGGAAGAATTGGAGAAGATTGGTATATTCTCAACTCTGTCCCTCTTAATACATTAGAAGAATTCTGGTCTTCTCTTCCAACTAGACTAACTTCAGCAGAAGATTCTGTAAAATATACTCCCATTATTTCTCCTATTATGATTGGAGAGTTATCTACTGCTTCTAGTAATAGTCCTGCATTTCCTACTAGACTTTATGTAACAGTCTTTTCTAATACTACCTTTCTTAGAGCCTATGGAGGAAATTATGTTAGAGCTCATATTGTGCTTTATGGGAGGGATCCATATGGAAGAAAGATTAAAGAAAGATTAGTCTTTACTCATAACTCAACTCTATTGACCAATAGTAGATTCTCTGAAGTTACCTATGTTGAAACTAGATATTTAGAATTCTCGGCTTCTATAAGAATTGACTGGTTGACGGGCAGTTGGATTGATAATTTAGATTCTAATGGACTTTATATTCCCAAAGAGGGCGGAGAGAAATTTAGATTTATATCTCTTGGCTCAAAAACATTTGGATCTACCCTGAGATATCAAGCCTATGTAATGTCCGATTTCTTTCAGGTTGAAACTGGTTTGAATGATAAAACTACCTATCGAGAAGTAGAACTTCTTGATGGAAGTGGGTTGAACTATACTGCCTCCAGTCTTGCACTTTCTCCTCTATCAAGAGAGATTACTGTTACTGATGGAGATACTCTAAAGTTTTATCCTCTTGATCCTCCCTATCAAGATTATAGAAAAGTTCAGGAGAGACATCCAGAATGTGTTGTTCAACTTTGGACTAGAAGTGAGGAAG
>PFNU01000108.1:1592-1727 GCA_002792135.1 bacterium (Candidatus Torokbacteria) CG_4_10_14_0_2_um_filter_35_8
TACTGTGTCTCGTCTTCGTCTCTCCGTAACTATTCCAAGTGGTTCTTCCTACGCCATAAATTTCAAGGGAAATCTTACGAATTATCTCTCCTCTACTCCGATTGGGACAGAATCTGGTTTTACTAGAACTGGCTA
>PFNU01000068.1 GCA_002792135.1 bacterium (Candidatus Torokbacteria) CG_4_10_14_0_2_um_filter_35_8
TATATCTTTGATATTGGCACAAGAGAGCCTTATGATGTAGTAGGCAGTCCTCCTAGAAAATGGGTAATACGAGATATTTATCCAGAAGGTGAGAAGCCTATATTTTTCCAAAAAACTTCTGATTAGAAGTTAATTAAACTATTGCCCGTCTTTATAGGCTGTGATAATCTTAGATTAATAAAGAAAAGGAGGTGGAAATCGTGGGAGGTATAAGAGAAGCTGTAGGATCGTTTGTTCGTTCGGTTGCTAGAAGAATTGAGGGACTTCCTAGTGAAAGAGAGATAAAGGAAATAGAAGAAGCACTTTCCAAAGTGAAGGGAAATTGGAATGAGGTTCGGGAAGAGATTGAAAGAATAATGAAGGAGAAAGAATATACTCTTGTCTCGGCTTGTCTCTACAATACGAGGACTTTTAATAAGAGGAAAGCGCAGATTTCTATATCTATAGTATTGAAAGGAGAGGTCTATCATGCTAAACTCTCTAAAGTAGCGAGTATACGCTGAGGATAAGGTAAGAATGCTTTTGCGGGGCGGTTTTTGGCATAAGCCGCCTTTATTTTTTATATAAAGCTAAAAAAGTACAATATTGTGGTTAGCTTACCCTTAAGGCTAACTTTTTCTTAAAAAATCTTTGTTTGATATCGAATAGATTTTATTGCTCCTCTTTGGAAGTTGTGATAATCTTGGAATAGGAAAAATTAAGTTTATTTTTATATCAATTAATTTTAACCCATGAAAATATCAGGAACCTTACCTCAATTTAGCGAAGAAAAAGCTTTGCTTGTTGTTGCCAGTAGATATGAGGCAGATTTTTATTTTGCTGAAAATGGAATGATTGATAAGATACAATCTTTTAGAGTTGAAGAATCAACCTATTCAGACAGAGAGGATTTTACAGAAAGAAAAGGAAGGGGAAATTTCTTTATGACAGGTTCCGGATATCAATCCCCAAAAGTTCAAGTAATTCAGGATTTTGCAAAAGAGTTTAAGGAGAATCTTAAAGATGTTCTTTCTAAAAACGATATAACAAGTATTTATCTTTTTGTGCCTTCTGAAATGGTGAATGAGATTAAAGAAAAGCTAGATAATCTTAGTAAAAAGAAAATTAAGTTTGTATTTAAAGGAGATTATAATAAAGAACACGCATTTAAATTGTTAGAGAAGATAAAAGCGAAGATTGATGAGAAGAAAGTCATTCCTAAGTCAGAGGAGATAAGGAAGATTTTAGAGAAGAGAAAAAAGTGAGGGATTAGTCTGCCTCGGGCGGATAGGGACTAGTGAGCGAATTTTGAATATTTATGTTAAAAAACCTTGATTATAATAAATTTAAAGGCAAATACCGGATATCCTCCACAAGGCTTCCCAATTGGGATTATTCATGGGATGGATGGTATTTTGTTACGATTTGTACAAAATTGAAAGAATGTTTTTTCGGTGATATTATTAATGGAAAAATGAAATTATCAAAGATAGGGAAAATAGCAGAGAAATTTTGGGGAGAGATTCCTATCCATTTTTCATTTACAAAATTAGACAAATTTATTGTGATGCCAAACCATATTCATGGAATAATAATTATTCAGAATAATGTCGATATCCATAACGTAGAGACGCAAAATTTTGCGTCTCTACAGAATATAAAACCAATATATAAAAACCAATTTGGTCCACAATCGAAGAATCTATCATCCATAATTCGTGGTTACAAGGCGGGTGTTAAAAAATGGGCAACAATGAATAAAATAGAATTTATCTGGCAACCCCGCTTCTACGAGCACATCGTCCGCAACGAGAAATCCTTAAACACAATCCGAAAATATATAATCGACAATCCTGCAAAATGGGAACTAGGCAGAGATAGAGAAGAAGGCAGCAAATTCTTTGATAATTTTTTTAATAAACTTGAGCAAAAGACAGTAAGTACAATATTATAATTTTGAACGAGAGGACTTAGAGAGGGAGGAAGAATTATTTTTTTTAGATTTTTAATATTTATTAGCTTTAAGAGGTTTGCTAGAGTCAAAGAGCAGGCTTTTTTATTATACTTGACAAAACATAGTTATGGGTATATACTCATAATAGATAGTGGTATTGCTTCTAAAAAAGCAATATAGAGTCGAGGCTATCTATTATTAACCCAAATTTAAAACTATGCCAAGATTAGATGGAACTGGTCCTTTAGGTCAAGGTGCTGGAACAGGAAGAGGTTTAGGTCCATGCGGTGCAGGATTTGGTTTTGGAAGAGGTTATGGTCGAGGATTGGGAAGGTTTTATGGTTGCCCTGGACTTTATCCTGTACGTTTGACTAAGAAAGACGAAGAAGAAATTTTAGAAGATGATAAGAAAGCTTTGCAAGAAGAAGTTAGTGCTATAGAGGAGCGGCTTTCTGAACTTAAAGACCAGAAATAAAAAATGGCCTCATATCCAGCCCACTTATTTAACTGGATATGGGGCCTTACTCTTGATTTAATCTCTATTATATATTAAGAATAAGTTATATGACAAGACCGATAAAACCAAGAGCTATTAAATTTGATCCAAGCGTTATTTATTTTAAACCAAGAGCAGTACCTTTATCTATATTAGAAGAGGTAGAGCTAAAAATGGATGAATTAGAAGCAATAAGGCTTTGTGATTTTCAGAACCTAGACCAAGTTGAAGCTGCCAAAAAAATGAAAATCTCTCAGAGTACATTGCAGCGTGTTTTAATGTCCGCCCGCAAGAAAATTGCTGAAGCTTTAATCAAAGGTAAGGCGATAAAAATAAGAAAGAAAGATAAGGATAATTAGCATTATAATCTAAATTGTTTTTTGAATTATTAAAACCCTGCTATAATTAGTAAAGGTTTATTTTTATTTTCTAAAAAATGAGAATTCTTTCTTGGAACGTAAATGGTATCCGCGCAGTTTATAGAAGAAATTTTTTGGATTGGCTTAACAATACCAATGCTGATGTTACCTGTTTACAGGAAATAAAAGCACAAGTTGACCAATTACCAGATGATTTAATAAATCCTATAAATTATCACTCTTATTTTAACCAAGCTGAGAAAAAAGGTTATAGTGGAATGGCTTGTTATGTTAAAAATAAGCCTTTAAAAGTAGGGAAAAGCTTGGGATTAAAAAGATTTGATCAAGAAGGAAGGATTTTGAAGTTAAAATATCCTAAGTTTACTTTGATAAATCTTTATTTGCCGCATGGAGGCAGAGGGAAAGAGAAGTTAGGTTACAAACTAGAAGCTTACGATATACTTATTAATTATTTAAGAAAAATTAAGGATGAAAAAGTAATTTTAATTGGAGATTTTAATATAGCGCATAAAGAAATTGATCTTGCAAGGCCAAAGCAGAATAAAAATAATATTATGTTTACTCCTGAAGAAAGAGAGAAGATAGATAAGATTATTTCCTTAGGTTTTACAGATACTTTTAGAAAGTTTCATAAGAGAGGCGAAGATTATACTTGGTGGCCATATTTTGCCAATGCAAGAGAAAGAAACTTAGGTTGGCGGATAGATTATGTGTTTTCCTCTAAGAAACTTGCTCCAAAAATTAAGAAAGCTTTTATATTAAAAGAGGTAAAGGGTTCGGATCATTGTCCGGTAGGAGTTGAGATAAATTAAAAATTTAAAATTCAAAGTGCAAAATTAATATGAAGAAGTTTTTTGATTTAGATTATCAATATCAAAGATTATTAAAAGGAATTAAAGATCTTCCAAATAAAGATAGGATAATTTCTGCTTTAGATTTAGCAAAAAAAGCACATGCAGGTCAAAAGCGAGATGAAGGCCAGGACTATTTTATTCATCCTGTAAGAGTTGCGAATACTTTAGTTTCTGATTTAAGTATTAAAGATTCTGATCTAATAGTTGCGGCAATTTTACATGATACAGTTGAGGATACTGATACCACTCTTCAAGAAATTAAAGGAAAATTTGGAGAAAAAGTAGCTTACCTCGTTAAAAAGTTAACCAGGGAAAAACAAGATGATGAAAAAGAAGAAAATAAATTCGCACAAAAATATAAGAAGTTTCAAGAGCTTATGAAGCAGTCTAACAAAGTTCGACTTTTGAAAGCTTGTGATTTACTTGATAATCTTGGGTCGCTTCCTTATCGAAAAGATAGAGGTAGAAGGTTTTTTAGGCATGTGCGTGAGGCAAGAGAAATGTATCTACCTCTAGCAAAAAGCGTAAATACCTATATTGCATCTAAGATGGAAAAGATAATAAAAACACTTCCAAAACTAAAGGATTAACTCAACATAGATAAAAGTTTAAGAGGACTTTCGAATGAAAAAATCTTTTAAAATGTTCTTTTTGTCAGTTATCTCCGTATTTTTAATTAGCACAGCAAGCTGTATTGCTATTAATGTTTCCATAGTAAACAAAAGTGAAGATTTTATTTATCGTGATTTAGAAAAAGTTCCAGATAGCCAAGTTGTAATAGTTTTAGGCGCTAAAGTTTATGAAAATGGACAAATGACAGATATGCTACATGATCGGGTTGATACAGGGTTGGAATTATACGAGTCAGGAAAAGCAGAAAAACTTCTTCTTTCAGGAGATCATGGACAGAAAAATTATGATGAAGTAAATGCTATGAAAAAGTATGTATTAGAAAAGAGTATACCAGAAGAAAATATTTTTCTAGATCATGCGGGCTTTAGTACTTATGAAAGTCTATATAGGGCTCGCGATATATTTGGAGTTAAAAACGCTATTATTGTAACGCAGGATTTTCATTTAGCAAGATCGGTTTATACTGCAAGAGCTTTAGGAATAGATGCTTATGGAGTTAATGCTGATAAGCATATTTATATGGGAGTTCGGAAAAATATAGCAAGAGAGTATTTAACAAGAGTTAAAGCTTTTTTTGATATACATGTTTTGAGATCTAAACCAAAGTTTTTGGGAGATCCGATTCCGATTACTGGAGATGGAAGAGAGAGTTGGGACTGATAACCTCACCTAGCCTCTCCTTGGTAAGGAGAGGGACACTTCGGTGAAGACCTCAGAAAATAACCAGGAATCATAAAGGAAAGTTGTGATTTAAGGTAGCAGTGCGAATAAAAGAGATGGTAAGAGTCCTGGTCCCCTCTCCTTATAAAGGAGAGGGATAGGGTGAGGTTAAAAAAGCTAAAATGACAAAACTCTATAATTTAAAAAGACAAAAGCAAACTAGAAGAAGGTTGCGTCGCGATAGAACAAAAGCAGAAGCTATTTTATGGTCAAGATTGAGAAATAGACAACTTGGCTATAAATTTCGCAGGCAGTATGGTATCGGGAAATACGTAGTAGACTTCTGTTGTCCGTCTGTAAAACTAGTAGTGGAATTAGATGGAGGGATACATAATTCACCAGAACAGGCGATAAAAGATCGTAGAAGACAGAAGTTTTTAGAAGATCTTGGCTTAAGAGTTAAAAGATACTTAAATAAAGATGTTGCAAGTAACTTGGATGATGTTTTGAAAGATTTGTTTAAAGTTTGTAAAGATTTATCGGTAGGAGAAGAATAAGCTAGGATTGAAATTATGTTCTAATAAAAAGCTTATTTACTTTTGTTTTTAAAAAAGAATCTCCGATATTACAAACCGGAGATATCAGCAAGTCCATCAGAGATAAAGAAGAAAAAAAGTCTATTCTATTAGAACTGCAGTAACAGTCGAGCCATATACTCCGAACTTCCTTTCCTTCCCATCTCTTGCCACTTCTAGGATCATTCTTTCTATATCACCCTCCTCCATGATGTTAAGAAGTCTTTTACATTTTTCGCATATTATATCCCACTGTTTATTCTTGAATGTTTGCACCATTTTCCCTCCGCATTCTTCCACTCCATCTCCTTTTATGTGGATCAATTCCAAATCCTTAAACTTGGATTTCTTATCTCTCCTAACCCCGATAGTAATATCCATTTTCTTATACCTCCTTCTAATGTAAATATTTTTTAGATTTGTTATAATAATTGTAGTAGATAAATTTGATAATCACAATAGAATCAAATTATTTTGAATTTTTCATTTTTCATTTTTAATTTACTATCATGGCTGATGATCCAAATTTTGTTCCAAATTGGAATGATGAGGCTACTCAGTGTAAAAACTGTAAAGCTTTTCAAGAAAAGGAGGACAAGAAAGCTTGTGTCCCACCTGATATGAGTTTTGAAGATGCTCTAGCTAAATTCGGAGAAATTCCCGAGAATGGTCATTGTGATTTTTTTCAAGCAAAATAATTGTCAAAAGCTTTAGAAATTATTATTTTAAAAAACGACCTAACGTCGGAAGTTTTTTGGTTAACCCATGAGAGATAATTATTTTTTCCAAATCTGACTTTCTTTCTATTTTAAATTTTTGATTTTTCACCTCTTGATACCCTAATATTCTATTTTTTGTCCACCCAAAGTGGCTCTGCCATGGCAGAAACTTTGAATTTTTAATTTTGAATTTATAAATGGTTTCTCTAATTTCTATATTTATTTTGGGTCTAGTTCACGGTCTTACTCCTGATGAACATACTTGGCCTATTGTCTTTGCTTATATTCTTAGTAATTCCAGAAATAAGAGAAAGGCTGTTTTAAAAATGGTTTTACTTTTTGTTTGTGCAGCAGCTGTGCCTTGGATTACGATATCTGGTGTCTCTTCCTACTTAGGTTCTGTGATTTGGAAAGAGGGTTATGAGATTTACGTTCACTTTATATTAGGCTTTGCCATGATCATTACTGGCTTGTATATTTTGCAATTTTTTAAGATTCCTCATCTGCATTTCAGAGGAGATTGCGATAAAGAACAGAAAGAGGTAAAAAGTTTAAATGTAAAGCAGCTTCCTTTTTATGGATTAATATTAGGCTTTGCGCCTTGTGCACCAGTTTTAATAATGTATGGCTTTGCTGCTAGACTTCATAATATCTACTATGGCATTTTATCGGGATTTCTTTTTGGATTAGGAACTATGGTTTCCTTAGTTATTGTTTCGACAGTGGTTGGAAAAGGACTACAAATGATTAAAGATGGGCTAAAAAAGGATTTATCTAAGATTTTTTCTAGAATAAGTGGGATAATTTTAGTTATTTTTGGATTGTGGGTTTTGGTTTCGGCTTTCTAATTGAAGAAGACGACATATATCGACGTGCCGCCTTCTTTTTTAAAAGGAATAATTATTGTCTATTTCTATTCTTTCAGCTCCCTAATATCTGCCCCAATCTTCTTTAATCTTTCATACAAATTCTCATAGCCCCGATCAATAGTATAAGTATTTCTCAAAATAGACTCTCCTTCTGCTGCAAGCATTCCAATTACAATAATTGTTGCGGGGCGCAGTGCTGGGGGACAAACAAGCTCTGTAGGTTTTAATTTAGTAGGGCCAGTAATAAAAACCCGATACGGATCAGCAAGCTCCATCTGCCCACCAAGTTTTTGGAACTCCATGTAATAAATTGCTCTATTTTCATAACACCAATCGTGAATTAGAGTTTTTCCTTTTGCTTGAGTTGCAATTGGCACAAAAAACGGAAGATTATCTATGTTAATGCCTGGATAAGGCCTTGGTTCAATTTTGTCTTCGAGTGCTTTCAGAGATGAAGCTGAAGTTCTAATATCTATTAGATCAAAATTTCCACTTTTAGATTTATAAGTCTTCAAAGTCTTATACCTAAACCCCATTTTCTCAAGTTTTAATAGCTCAAGTGAAACAAAATCTTTGGGACAGCCTTTGATTGTAATAGAGAAATTAGTCGTTGCAGCAAGGGCAATCCAAAACATAGATTCAATAGGATCAGGAACCAGATAATATTCTGTGCCATGTAAGCTATCTACCCCGGTAATCTCTAAAGTAGTTGTACCAATTCCTTTAATTTTTGCTCCCATGGAGCTTAGCAAAAAACAGACGTCCTGCACTTGATAATTTGCTGATGCGAACTTGATAACTGTCTTTCCTTTTGCCAAGCTTGCTGCCATAATAGTATTTTCTGTTGCAGTATCGCTTGCTTCATACATTACTACATCTGCTCCTTTGATAACGTTTTTTCTTTTTATTTCATAATAGTCTTCTCCTGTCTTAATTTTTATACCAAATTTTTCCAAAGCAAAAAGATAAGGCGCAACAGTTCTTTTGCCTAATTTACATCCTCCTGAAAAGGGGATTTTAAAATTGGCATAATGGTGTGTTAGAACGCCCATTAGCATAAGTACAGCCCTTGTTTTGACTGCGGATTCAACATTCATTTTCTCAAGATTTAGTGCCTTGGGTGCTTTGATTCTTAGATCTGATCCTTTCCAGGATACTTTGACACCAATACTTTTCAAAACTTCCTTCATTCTTTCTACCTCTTCAATTCTAGGGGTTTCTTTCAGAATTACTTCTTCCTGTGTTAAGAGGGCTGCACACATACAAGCAACAGCAGAGTTTTTTGCGGTTTTAGTCTCTGCCGTTCCTCTTAATTTTTTTCCTCCTTTAATAATATAATTTGCCATTTTTTAAAGATAAACAATGAAGCTTTAATCTAATTCTATACTAACCTTGTTTTTCTGCAAGGGCCCTTTGCAAAATAATTAGAATTTCTATATAATAAGACTAGCTAGGAGGTTATTAAAATTGCACTTATTATCTTAGATATTTACCT
>PFNU01000145.1 GCA_002792135.1 bacterium (Candidatus Torokbacteria) CG_4_10_14_0_2_um_filter_35_8
GCTGGTGGAAATCAGGTTTTCTTCGGGTCTTGGTCTGGTAATCCTGCGGCTCAGGGTCCAGGCAGTCCCCTTCATGTTTCTAGTGCTCAGTCGATTACTCCCTCAGGGTCTACCAATGGTGGAGCGGCTTCTAAAACTAGTGAGTATAGTCAGATTACTACTTCGGCTCCCAATCTTCCGGCAAGATGGCCCTTCCCTCTACGAATTGTTGTTTCACCATTCCTCAACTTCGATGCTAGAACTAAAAGAGCTGAGTTAATTCTTTGTTCCCTGGCTGATATTGGTGTCTATGTTGAGGAATATGGAGTTCGAACTCAGGAGTGGGCAGATCTTGAACGAGATGTTAACTTCTACAAGCTTCGTGAAGCCTATCATTTCTATATTCGAAATGAAGGTCGTGGTATCGCTCGGCTTCGAAATGTAAAGGTTATTCCTAACCTGGTTAATCTTCCTGGTATTGCTTCTCATTCTATCAGTGGTAGTATTGCCGATATCGATCCTTCCGTAGCTGTCTAAACCCTTCTTTCTTTTAATTATCTTTTGTCTCTTTATGTTATCCTTTCCTCTAAGGAGTTATTACATTCTATGATTGAAACTGAAGATCAAATTACTATAAGATTATCTTCTCTAAAATTTGAACCTTGGGGTCTCTTTCGAGAATCTCTTTTTGGAGAAAGACCAATTGCTTTTATTTGGCTTACAGTACAGGATCCTGAGATTACTCTTTCTTCTAAGGATCTCTCGGAGGAATATTTATCTAAGATTATTGACTCTTGTAAATCTGGGATTTTAGAGGTTGAGGGAATTCCTATTCTTAACGGAATGAAAGAAAAGATTACTCGCCAGAAAGAACTATTCAAACAGCAAGCTGTTGCTTATGCTAGAAAAGAAATGAGTGATCAGGATTGGAAGAGAGAAAAGAATCCAGCGGCTCCTATTACTGCTGGCCTTGATCCAATTCTTTTCTTAAATCAATCTGTTAGGAATATTAAAGAACAACTTGATAAATTAGTTAAAGATATTGGATTTGAACTTTCTCAGTTTATTGAAGATTGTATTATTCTTGAGAGAGAAAAGAAACAGAGGAAGAGTGTTCTGAAGATTCTAACAGAAGCTCTTAAAACTATTGCTGGAGGAGTTCACATAGCAAACGTTTCTAATAAAGAGGAACTTTCTAAGATATATTCAAGACTTCTTACTGTTAATTAGTTCCTGTAGATTTTTCTTCCTTCTTCTTATAGAATAGCTTTATGGCTAATCCTACTATAGTCTCTATATCTCCCTTCTCTAACTCTGTTGGAATTCCGACAAATACAAAGATTACAGTAACTTTTGATCAAGAGATCGACTCTCAGAGACTTCTTAATGGTGGGATTCTCTTAGAGGGACCGGAGTCTTCTAAGGCTATTGGTGCCGGACTTCTTTCTCTTAGTCCTCCCCAGACGGATGAGAATGATTTTCTCTCCTCTCCTGGATTTGATGGATTAGTTCCAATTCGACTTGAGTTAAGAAGAGTCGATAGTTCTGGAAATCCCGTATCCTATTATGATTATGGTGATACAAGTGGAACTGGAACTAGATATAGAACTCAAGTAGTTATTACACCAAAAATTCCTCTTGCTGCTTTGACTCAATACACAATTTATATTATCGGAGATGAAAATCTTACCGATTCTTATGAATTTGGACTT
>PFNU01000011.1 GCA_002792135.1 bacterium (Candidatus Torokbacteria) CG_4_10_14_0_2_um_filter_35_8
ATATGGCTCAACTATGACATTATCATGTGGCTACGACATTTCATATTTTCAAGTTGAGAAAAAAACTTATAAATGTTATAATACACTCAAATTTAAAACAGCTTCTAGAACTTTCTAACCGTACCAAAAAACCTATAAATAAGACCTCGAATTCAGTGTTCAAGTCTAGTGTTCGATATAATTCATAACTACTGTAGTTTGTCTATAATTTTCAATTTCAAATTTCCACTCAATATCCTAACCCCTAGCCTCCTAATTCCTACAAGCTGATAAATGATTAATTTCAAAAACATATCCAAAATCTATCCCAAAAACACTGTTGCGCTCTCTGACATTAACCTAGTAATCAAAAAAGGAGAGTTCGTTTCTATTGTTGGAAAAAGTGGAGCAGGAAAAACTACCATTGCAAGACTTATAACAGCAGAAGAAAAGCCAACTCAAGGCTATCTCGAAGTTTTGGGTTTTGATATGACTAAAATTCCAGGATCAAGAATACCTGAACTTAGAAGACAGATAGGGGTGGTTTTTCAAGACTTTAAACTCCTTCCTGAAAGCACAGTTTCTGAAAATGTGGCTTTTGCCATGGAAGTCTGCAATATTCCTTCCAATCTAATTGAAAAAGATGTAGATCGTCTTCTAAGGCTCGTAGAGCTTTCTTCTAAAAAAGATAAATTTCCAGACCAGTTATCCGGAGGAGAGAAACAAAGAGTGTCTTTAGCAAGAGCGCTTGCAAACAAACCTAGTATTTTAATTGCTGATGAACCAACAGGAAATTTAGATATGGTCATGGCAAAAGAGATTGTGGATCTTTTGTCAAAGGTTAATGAATTAGGAACAACTGTAATTTTAGCAACCCACAATAAAGATATAGTGAATAGAGTAGAAAAGAGAGTAGTGACTCTAGAAGATGGAAAAATAATATCTGATATTTCTAAGGGTCGTTATAAACTATGAAATTCCTATGAAATTTTATTCAATAAAAAGAATAACTAAATTTGGGGTAGTGAGCTTCTGGCGAAACCTGTGGCTTTCTTTAGCTACTATCACCATTATTACTCTTTCTCTTATTATTGCCAGCAGTACCGTGATTCTTAATGCCCTTATTAATACTTCAATAAAAACTGCTCAAGACAAGATTGATATCAGTGTTTATTTTAAACAAGATACACGAGAATCAAAAATTCAAGACATTATTTTTGAATTAGAAGAACTCCCCCAAGCTCAATCTGTAGTGTATATTCCCAAGCAAGAAGCATTAGAAAAATTTAAACAAAAGCATCAAGATGATATTCTTATTTTAGAATCCTTGGAAGAATTGGACGATAATCCTTTACTTGCTACCATTAATATTAAAGCTAAAGAGATAGACTATTATCCTGCGATAGTAGATTTTCTAAATCAAGAAAGGTTTCGAGATTATATAGAAAAAATAGATTATAATGATAACAAAATAGTAATAGACAAACTCAACACTATTTCTAAATCCATAAAAAAAGGAGGGTTTCTAGTGGGTTTAGCCTTTATAACAATCTCCGTTTTGATGATCTTTAATACTATTAAGCTTACCATTCACTCTAGAGGTAGAGAAATTGAGATCATGAAACTTGTTGGTGCAACTAATTGGTTTATTAGAGGTCCATTTATTGTAGAAGGAATTCTTTTTGGATTAATTTCAACAATCATTACTATTATTATCTTATTCTTCACAATAAATAAAATCTCGCCTCAAGTCTCCCTCTTTTTTACAGACTATGAAGAAACTTTAATGGGATATTTCTTGGTTTATTTCTGGCAAATATTGGGTTTAACTTTATTAATGTCTATAGCTTTAGGTGTGGTAAGCAGCTTGATTGCTATGAGGAAACATTTGAAGGTGTAATTAAACTTATCTACCCTCTCAGCAAGCAAGATTTGGCACGTAAGACACACCTTATAGTCTAACTCCACTATCCTTAATGATGTAATTTAAAGACGGCATATCATCATGCCGTCTTTTGTTTCTAAGCAAGGTTTTTATATTTATTTATTTTCCTTTTCTCTCAAAACTAACCTGATAAACCTTCCAAGCTACAAGTGCAATCGCACCACCCATAAACGCTGTTACAAGTTGAGGCCAAGAGAACATCACGACTGCTTTTTTAGCTAACTCTTCTTTCACAAACAAATTCACTACAACTTGACTTGATGCGAAAAGAAAGGAAAACTTTAACAAGCTCGCAAGTCCTACACCTATGATAAAATTTTTCTTCCAAATCTTCTCAAAAACTAATACTAAAATAGCATTAGAAATCATGATAAAAGGGACAACTGGCGCAAGTACCGCGGGCACTAACCCCACTGATAAAGCAAATACACTAGGAATAAAACATATCAAAAGAGCTTGTCTTACTCCCACTGTAATAACTGCTAAAAAAAGCATGGCATTAACTATTGGTCCTGTAATAAACTGCTGATGGCCTCCTATAATAGGAGCAGCTGATGCAATAGTAGCAAGGATTATAAACTTGCTTAAAGTATTAACTACTTCCCAAGACAAGGCCTTTGTTCTTAGGTTTTTTCTTGATATTTCCTGCGTCATTTGTTTTTAAAATATTAAAAAAAATTATAAGTAAGAGGTGTAGTCTTTCTGCTTTTCGGCTCTTTGATAAGTTGTATGCAGAATCTCATGAGCAAGTTTTTTATTTCTATCTAAAAATTCTTTGAAAACTTTTTTAACAATAGGGTTTTCGTGTGCTTTTCTTACCTTTAATCTAGAATCAATGGTATATAACGCTTGCGCTCTTTTCTTCCTAATCTCTTTGGTAACTGGGATAGGCTGTCCACCACCACCAATACAACCTCCAGGACAAGCCATTACTTCAATATAGTCATATAGTTTAGGGTCCTTATGGAGTCTATCTAAAATCTCTTTTGCGTTTTTAATACCATTTGCAACAGCTACTTTTAAAGCTTTTTTACCAATTTTTACCGTAGCTTCTTTAATACCTTTTACTCCTCTCACGTTTTTAAAATCTAACCGTAGAAGAGTCTTCCTAGTAATTTTTTCATAAACAGTCCTAAGAGCAGACTCCATAACTCCTCCTGATGCTCCATAGATTGCACCAGCACCAGAATAAACACCTAAAGGATTGTCTGCTTTTTCACCTTTTACTTTTTTAAGATCTATTTTCCTTTCCCGGAGCATTGATGCAAACTCTCTATTTGTTAAAACATAATCAACAACTTGCATATTATTTACTTTAAGTTCTTCTCGGCAAATTTCAAACTTCTTAGCAGTACAAGGCATAATAGAGATAACTACTAAATTTTCTGGATCTATTTTTTCCTTCTCTGCATAATAAGTTTTTATAACTCCACCAAGATGAATATGGGGTGAGCGGGCAGTAGTAAGATGAGAAATATACCAAGGGAAATAAAATTCTAAATATCTTACCCAAGCAGGACAGCAAGAAGTAAGCATGGGAAGATCTTTGCCCTTTTGTAACCTCTCTGCAAGCTCTTCTGCTTCAACTACTGTTGTAAAATCAGCACCTAAATTTACATCAAAAACTTTATCAAACCCTAGCATTCTTAAAGCAGCATATACCTTTTCAGTAACAACTTTTCCATAAGACATACCAAAATCTTCACCAATACTTACTCGAATAGAAGGAGCAATTTGAGCAATCACTATCTTTTTTCGATCCAAAATAGCTCTCTTCACATCGTCAATACTGGACTGCTCTTGAATAGCACCTACAGGACAATGCACTGCACATTGACCACAGTAGATACATTCTCGCATCTTAGAAGAAGAGGGAAGTATCCTAGTTCTATAACCCTTACCTTCTACTTCCAAAAATTTTATCTTCTGAACTTTATCACAAACCTCTACACAGTTTCCGCAATCAATACATTTTGAACTATCAAAAAAGATCGAAGGACCAAATTGAAAATTAGGCCAAGTTTTTTTACGGTCCTCAAAACGATTTGACCTGACTTTATAAATCCCTTTTTCTTCATACGCCCTCATTAAGTCCTGAAGTAAACACTCTCCATCTCTAACGCAAGTGGGACACTTTTCCACATGGGCTGCAAAAATAAGCTCTAAGTTTATTTTTCGTACCTTTTCAACTTTCTCAGAATCTGTAAGAACCTCCATTCCATCCTCAATCTCTGTAGAACAAGCAGTACAAAGCTTATTCCTACCCTTAACCTCAACCACACAAACCCGACAATTTGCCTTTACTTCTAAATCAGGATGATAACAAAGAGTAGGTATAAAAATATCGTTTTCTTGGCAAACTTCAAGGATTGTTTTACCAGGTGAACCTTGATACTTTTTGCCATTTATAGTAATTTTAAGTTTCCTCAATTTTAAATTTTGCATTTTGAATTTTTAATTTACTTTATCTTCAACTACAAAATAACCTCTCCGGCCTTGCTCTTTCTAAGCACGTTCACAAACAAACTACTAATCGATAACGCGCATCCTCTGCCCAACCCGCAAAAAGAGGACTGTTCTAGAGAGTAAACAATATCGGAAATAAGCTTTAAGTCAGTATTAGGTTTTTGCAAAAGCTCATAAATTCTAAAAATACCCTCACGACAAGGAACACATTTCCCACAGCTTTCTTTCATAAAAAATTCAATCCATTTCTTAAGCAAACTTTTAATATCAGTTTTTCTTGCATCATAAACTATAATTGCACCTGAGCCGCAAACCTTAACATTGAGTTGGTTTTTACCTAAAACCTCTCCTGCTGCTCCACCGCCAACCTGGACAAAAAACTTACGTTTTGGTAAATTTTTAGTCTCTTTCAAAGCATCTTTAACGGTAACATCCTCATCTAACCCATAAACGCCAGGATTCTCCACATCACCATTTATAGTATAAAGACGAGTGTGTTTAAAAATCCCTCTATTAATTAAATCCACACAATAAAAAGTCTCGGCATTGTTTATTAAGGTCGGCTTTCCAAAAAGACCACAGGTTGGAGGAAAAGGAGGCCTCACTCTTGGTTCGGCTCTCTTTCCTTCTAAGAACTCAATTAAAGCTGTTTCTTCCCCTCCAATATAGCCTGCCTCTTCTCGGACTAACTTAATAGGATAGTCAGAAATCCAATACTTAAGCTGTAAAGAAAATTTACTGTAATAATCATTTCTTAAGTAGATAAAGCCCTCTTTTGCTTCCAAAAAATCTATGGCAATCTTTATCCCTGATACCATTTCCTTTTGGTAATTTTCTAAGACAAATCTATCTTTTTCTACATCTGGTTCTCCTTCCGAAACATTACAGATTACATATTTATCCTTATCCTTAGCTTTATTTACTATCTTCCATTTCAGATGAGTTGGAAAATCAGCACCGCCCCTTCCTGTAAGTTTTTCTTTTTCGAGTTTCTTTAAAATATCCATAATTATATTAATTCTAGGTTTTTAAAAAAGTTATAAAGCTTTATTTACATTCTATTATAAAAGTTCAGATTATTCAAATCTTTTCAAAACCGACATTAATATAAAAATGCATCCAAGGTTGGAAATCAATCTTTGAAATACAAATTTGTTCACTAGATATAACTCACTTTTATAACAATCGGCCATACAAGCTTTCTTACTATCTCAATTTCTAAAAATTCTTTTGAAAACAAAATACAATATTTCAAAAGAACAAATATACTGCTCAGAGATAAAAGTCAAAGATGTAAAAGGATATCATTTGACATAAAGCAAAATATATTTCATAGTATATTTTATTAATTTTCCATTTAACGTTATTTTTATAAAAAACTGTTTGACTTCAGATCACAATTTGAATATAATGACAATAAGAAGTATCATGTTAAAAAGAACCTAGTTCAATAAAATCTGTGAGCAAAAATAGTAGATTTAAAAGCCTAGGAAGGTTTGTGTTTTATTTACAAATACTAGTGTTACTAGGAGGGTTTTTTGTTTTTCAAATTCCACAGGCTATGGGTGTATCAGGTGCTCAAGAAGGCACTTGGTCAGGAACAATTCATATTACAGGAGACTGTAGTGTTGCTGCAGGGAAAACATTAACTATTTCAAGTGGCTCTACTGTCTATTTTGACGATAATTATAAAATAGATGTCTACGGTACTCTTACTGCTGACAACGTAACCATAACCCGAGACTCTGGTTTTGCTGGAAATTGGATTTATATCAGGTTCCTAAATGATACTAGCAATGCATCAAGTATCTCAAACTCTATCATTAGCTATGGTGGAAGTTCTGCAGATAGCGGAGTTATTTATTTACAAGACTCTGAAGCAAGTATTACTAGTAATACTATTTCTGATAGTGCCAGTTACGGTATAGTTATAAAGAGAACTACTACAACAGGGGACGCATACTCACCAACCCTTTCTGGAAACACAATAGAAGATAATACTAAATCGGGTATCTATATTGTTGCTAATAATTCAAAGACAGCAACTCCGGAAATATCTGGAAATACTATTCAAAATAATACAGAATACGCAATCAATCTTGGATCCCACAGCTTTCCAACATTTCCTTCCGCTAATACTTATTTAGGAAATGGATATAATGAGGTTTACTGGGATATTGTAAGAGATGGTACTCACCCTGATATTGATATAGATGGCACTATTTATGATGCCGGAATTCCGTATTTTCCTTACATGAACTACGAATATATTAGAGTACATTCAAATCTCACTTTTGCAGAAGGAGTAATAATGAAATTTAGCGCTAATCAAAGATTAATTTTTCAAGATGCATCTAGTTGTATTGTAAATGGGGCAAATGGTAATGAGGCGATTTTCACTTCCTACCGAGATGATAGTGCCGAAGCAGGAGGTAATACTCATGGAGCAGGGGCAGTAAAAGGCGACTGGCAAGGATTCGAAATTTCCAGCTCCGGAACATCGAATATCAATTATGCCAAATTTAAATATGGAGGCAGTGTATCAAGTAAAGGTGTTCTCTACTTCAGTGTGAGCACAGCTACTTTACAAAACAGCAATATAGAAAACAGTGATACTCATGGAGTGTATATACATAATGTGGCAGAACCAACAATCTCTAATAATACTATTGATACCTGTGATGACTATGGTATTTATGTCTACAATACAGTCGCCGGTACAACATCAGCTGCAATCTCAGGAAACACTGTTCAAAATTGTTCCTACGGAATTTATCTTAACAGTCAAGACGGAATAGTATCACCAGCAATCTCAGGAAATACTCTTCAAAACAATACTAATCATCCTATTTATGCTGGTAAAGCCGCATATCCTACTTTCCCTTCAGTAAATACTTATTCAGGAAATGGATACGAAGAAGTCCAATGGAGAGGAGGAACAGACGAAAACAAAGCAGGCACAGTTTATGATCCTGGTATTCCTTACTTTCTTGATTGCTCAAGTTCCATCTTACGAATAAATGCAGCTGTTACATTTAATGCAGGCGTAGTAATAAAAATAAATACCGGTGATTATATACAAACTAATGGTTCTGGTTCTATAACAACTCAAGGAACGACATCAGATTATGTGATTTTCACTTCCTACCGAGATGATAGTACCGAAGCAGGGGGTAATACTCACGGAGCAGGCGCTACCGCAGGAGATTGGAAATATCTATCATTTACTAATTCTGGAGTAAATTCGAGTTTAAGTTACACTAAAGTCAAATACTCTGGCTCTTCAAATGGAGCAATCTATCAATCTAATGGGGGATTAAGTCTAGATCACTGTGTAATCAGTAACAGCCAAAAAGATGGTATTAACTTAAATGGACATAATGTTCCTACACCTACTTTGTCTGTAACTAACTCTACTATAACCAACTGCGGAGATGACGGGATACACTATCATGATAATGGCTGGTATACAGGAGGATCTAGCCCTACTATCAGCGGTAATACAATTTCTAATAATACTAATTATGGCATCCACATTGATGCGTCCTATGGTACTATCAGTAATAACGACATTTACAACAATAACTATGGAATGTATGCAAATCACTTATCAGCAACTATAAAACCTACTAGCTTTTCAGGAAACGAAATATATAATAACACTACTTATGGAGCTTACAACAACACTGTAGATTATGGTGCTGATATAGATATGGGTAACACTTGGTGGAGCAAGAATTCTGGACCGCTTGATGACTCTGATGACAGAGGATCAGGAGGTTTATACAATCCTGGTGGCACAGGAGATAGGGTATCAGATCATGTTGATTATGATCCTTGGGTTGCAATGCACACTGGAACCATGGAGTTCAGAGATTCAGGTTATACTACAAGCCCTACTGCAATCTATGTAGGAGAAACTCTGTATCTTGAAGTAGTAGATTCCGATCTTAATACTGACCCAGGCTCAGCTCAGACTACTAGCATTACTGTCACTACTGCCACTAGCGGAGACTCTGAGAATGTAACACTAACTGAGATAGCTAATGATTCCTTATATTTCAGAGGAAG
>PFNU01000073.1:0-824 GCA_002792135.1 bacterium (Candidatus Torokbacteria) CG_4_10_14_0_2_um_filter_35_8
AATATAAGAATATATTATAAATACATTTAGATACAAATATTATATATATTTATTTGTTATAACGTGAAGTGTCAACTTTGACACTCGTTATAAGGTCGTGTAAGATAATCCTATAGTCAGTCTTGTTCAAGAAATAAAATGTGATAAGCATATACGTATCTCTCATTCTTGGGTCATCGGTAGAGACATCTCTCTCTATATATGTCTTCCATTGTCTTAAAAACCTTACCATAGCTCCTGGTATCATATTGTCTGTATCTATTAAAGATATAAGTCCTGTATTCTGATAATCATTGATAGCCTGATAAGAGTCAAAAGTGATATCCTGTTGTACACCCGCATGATCCATTACCTCTGTAAACCATGTCAAGTTATTGAAAGTAGAAACTTGCCCTTGTGCTGGATTGACAAGTATAGATAACACTAACATAGAAGGTGTCTCATTATAGAATATTCCTCTCGTTGCATTATCATCATTATGTCTAAACGATAATCCTGCATTATATCCTGCATCAGGACCATATTGTTTCATAGAGAAATATTCATCTTTGCCAGGTATATATATATCCGGGATAAAAGAATATCTACCACAAAATATACCTAATTTCTCATTATAAGCAATAGTAAAGTTATCTGGATCTCCTATATCTCCTATATCCCCCTTCTTCTTACCTATAAAAGTAAATAACATCTCATCATATCTGTTATCTCTACATGACAACACTGTACCTTTATCTATGATAAAAGGATTATCGTTATTTTTTATTGCCTCTGGAGTATTATATTTCAAGAAAGAGCTTAACCCTTGTATATCTGTAATCTTA
>PFNU01000073.1:889-1114 GCA_002792135.1 bacterium (Candidatus Torokbacteria) CG_4_10_14_0_2_um_filter_35_8
TCTTAACCCTATGATGATAGAAGGCTGATGTTTTGAACCTGATAACTGTGTCACATAATCATAACGTGATAACATATCACCTGTGCCTACAGCTATAGGTGAACCTGTGGTACTGTTTATCATTGTCCTCGTGTTCACCTCTACTATTGATACCCCTTTAGGCTGTATAGCAAAAAGTTTATCCTGATATACCATAAGACGTGTTATCTCTTCATATTGTGTATC
>PFNU01000086.1 GCA_002792135.1 bacterium (Candidatus Torokbacteria) CG_4_10_14_0_2_um_filter_35_8
TGTTTTATGTCATAATATCTTTTTCTGTGCTTCTTTAATTCTTTGTAGACTTTTTTCTTTACCTAACGCTTCTGCTACTTCAAATGGTCCTGGGCTCCTATCTGAGCTTGTTAAAGCTACTCGAAGTGGCCAGAGAAGTTCTCCGTTTGTCAGATTATTTTCTTCTACAGCTTTTTTCAAAATAGCCTCTATATTTTTAGCAGAAAAACCATCCTTGTCAATTTCTTCTAATTTCTTGTAACTTATTTCTAAAGAGTTCCGGATGTCTTTATCTTTCATATCTTTCCAAAAAAGAAGACTCTTTTCATAATTCAGTTTACCAGAGAAGAAAAATTTTAGAAAGTTTGAAACCTCAGAAAGTTTTTTAATTCTTTTCTGCTCTAAAGCTACAGCTTTTTTTATAAAATCTTTATATACTTTTTCTTTAGTATCAATAATCTCAAATTTGTTTTCCCCAATTTTGTGGATTAATTTTGCTTTTTCTAGGTGTGGGATACATAAATTTGCAAATTCATCCAGATCTTTTTGTCGTATATAATACCCATTAAACCAATCAAGACGATTAATATCAAAGACAGCTCCTGCTTTGTGAACCCGCTTTAAGGAAAATTCTTTAATCATTTCCTTAAAAGAAAAGATTTCCTTTTTGCTTCCTGGATTCCAGCCAAGAAGGAGCATAAAGTTGAGAATTACTTCTTTTAGATAACCTTGCTTTCGGTAGTCACTAAGAGAAACTGCCCCATGCCTTTTACTAAGCTTTTTCCGATCAGGACTTAAAAGCATAGGTATGTGGGCAAATTTGGGAGGAGTCCATTCAAAAGCTTCATATAGAAGAATATGTTTAGGAGTAGATGAAAGCCACTCTTCTGCCCTGACAACATGTGTTATTTTCATGAGGTGGTCGTCAACAACACAAGCTAAGTGGTAGGTAGGAAACCCATCTGATTTTAACAAAACCTGATCGTCGAGAAGATTGGTATTGAATTCTACTTTTCCACGTACTAAATCATTTATTTCCACTACCCTATTTCTTGGCATTTTCATTCTTATAACATAAGGAGTTTTATTTTTTAACTTTTTTTCTATTTCTTCTTTAGACAAATTTCGGCAATGTTCATCATAGCGAGGGGGAAGTTTCTTTTCTTGCTGCTGCCTTCTCAGTTTTTCAAGCCTTTCCTCTGTGCAAAAGCAGTAGTAGGCAGCACCTTTTTCTAACAAATCTTTTGCATGTTTTCGATAAATTTCTAGTCTTTCTGATTGTTTGTATATTTCATCATATTCTAATCCAAGCCATTTTAGGCCGTAAGTTATGTCTTTCTCGTATTTTGCTTCAGAACGTTTTCGATCAGTATCTTCTATACGTAATATAAAATCACCCTTATCATGTTTTGCAAATAAATATGCATAGAGTGCTGTTCTTACATTACCTATATGAAGGAGTCCTGTAGGGCTTGGTGCAAAGCGGGTGCGGATTTTATTTATCGTTTTCATTTGCTATGTTATAATAGATTATAGTTTTGTTGAGAACGCTAGATAAATTTATTTTATATGACTCTTATATTATTTAACGCAGAAAGAAAAAGACAAAGGGAAGAGGGGCTAAGGCAACATGATGAAAGTTTTGGTCAGACAAAAAAGAGACTTAAGCGAGAAATTGAATCAGGTGCTGCAAAGAGAGAAAGCGATAAAGAGTTTTAAAGAGTAGAATTTTATAATAATGCAAATTTTTTGATGATTTGGTGTTGTGGTCCCTCTGGAAAAAGCTTGCTTTTCATAATGTCTATACTTGTGATATTGAAGGTTAAATTTTGGCTAAGTTTTTCTTTCCAAAAATTCTCTGAAAGCTTAATTTCCCATCCTCCTACTCTTCCTAAAGTTAGATGAGGAATATATTTTCTCTCTTCTATATTTCCTATCTTAGCCCTCTTAAGCTCGCAAGTCAATTGGTTTTGTAGCTTGATGAGGTTAGGTTCAGGATGAATTTTGAGGATTATAACGCTGGGCTTTCTCTTTTTAGGAAAAGCATCTAATTGATTTCCGATTGTTAAGGGGAGTTTGCTGTAATTCTTAACTATAGAGGATATAATTTCCCCAGCTTGAGTGATTTCTTGGTTATTGAGGTCTCCTAGGAAGTTTAAGGTAAGATGGATAATATTAGAATCTGCCCATTTTATGGGTAAATTATAAGCTTGAAGAGCTTTTATGAGATTTTCAAGCTCTTTTTTTGCTGCTGGAGGGAAATTTATGGCAATAAAGATTCTAGGCATATTTTTATTTTTTATTTAATTCCATTATAATAAACTTAGATGAAGAAAGCTATTCTTTATAAAAAACTTGAAGGTAAAAAGGTTCAATGTGAAGTTTGTAATCACAAATGTGTTATAGCACCTAAAAAACGAGGAGTTTGTGGAGTACGAGAGAATAAAGATGGAGATTTATATTCGTTAGTTTACGGAAAGTTGATTGCAGAACACGTTGATCCTATTGAAAAAAAGCCGTTTTTTCATTTTCTGCCGGGAAGTAATTCCCTATCTATTGCCACTCTGGGGTGTAATTTCAGATGCGAAAATTGTCAAAATTGGGATATTTCACAAGGTCCGAAACTAAATGGTAAAGTTTTCGGCGAAGCTATTGCTCCCGAGAAGATAATAAAAGATACTTTGGATAATCATTGTAAAAGCATTGCCTATACTTATACCGAGCCAACAGTTTTTATAGAATATGCTTTAGATGTGATGAAGCTTGCAAAGAAAAAAGATTTAAAGAATATCTGGGTGACGAATGGCTATATGACGAAAAAAGCTTTAAAATTAATACTCCCCTATCTTGATGCTGCAAATGTTGATTTAAAGGCATTTGATAATAAGACTTATCTTAAGCTATGTGGTGCTAAACTTGATCCGATTTTAGAGAATTTAAAAGAGATGAAGAAAAACGGTATTTGGCTTGAAGTTACTACTCTAGTAATTCCTGGTATTTCTGATAGCGAGAAGATGTTTAAGGATATTGCTAAATTTATTAAAAACAAACTATCAAAGGATACCCCATGGCATGTCTCTAGCTTTTCCCCAGATATTTCCTGGAAACTGCAAAATATTCCTCTAACTCCTATTGAGAGCTTAATTAAAGCACGAGATATAGGAATAAAAGAAGGTTTAGAATATGTTTATACTGGCAATACCCCAGGTGAAGATGGCGAGAATACCTATTGTCCTTCTTGCAAAGAACTTGTTATAGAGAGATTTGGATATGCAGTAAAAAGGTTTGACAAGAATGGGAAATGTTCGAAGTGTGGATATAATATAGGATTGCAAGAGTAATGCGAACTCACCCTGGGCGGACGAATTTCTGTGCGAATTTGGTAAGGATGTTAGGCTATTAGGATATTGGGGTATTAGGAAATTAAAAGTAAAAAGTTTAAGTATTTAAGAGGGGTCTTCTAGAACGCTAGAGTAAGAATGAGGGCTCTCGTCCACCCATTTGGTAGTATATCTAGAATTCGTGATTCGTAATTCATTATTTATGATCCCTCTTTGAAAAACCACCATTTCTAGCATTTTTTATCTTACTTTAATTTTATGACTTCAAGGCTCGTTTTCGCTTCAATTTGTCCTCATCCTCCGATCTTAATACCTAAAATTGGCAAGGATAACTTGGAGAATGTTTTAAAAACCCTTGCTAGTCTTCAGGAGTTAGGAAAAAAGTTTAAAGAGGAGAAACCTGATACGGTTATTTTAGTTTCCCCGCATGCTCCATTTAGTAGTTCTTCTTTTTCTATTTTTCAGGCGAGAAAGTTTTATGGGGATTTTGGGATGTTTGGGGATTTTGGTGATAGTTTGAGTTTTGATTCTGATTCCAGCCTTGCCGGATATTTAGTAAAGAGAATAAAAAAAGAGAAAATGCCTATAAATTTGATTTCTTATCCTGAACTGGACCATGGTGCTTTGGTTCCTCTTTATTATCTAACTAAGGAATTAGAGGATGTAAAACTGGTTTTGATGAGCTTTTCAGGACTTGATCTAAGTACTCATTTTAAGTTTGGAAGGGAGCTTGGGAAATTACTGGCTAGCAATGATAAGAAATCCAAGAAAGTAGCTTGTGTAGCATCAGGAGATTTATCACACAGACTTACACCTTCTGCTCCAGCAGGATATTCTGAGAGAGGAAGAGAGTTTGATGAGAAGCTAGTAGAACTGCTTAAAAAGAATGATGTAAAAGAAATATTAAATCTTGATCCTATTTTAGCAGAAGAGGCTGGAGAATGTGGACTGCGTTCAATTGTTATTCTACTTGGGGTTTTATCTAATTTTAAATATAAACCAGAAGTCTTGAGTTATGAGGGTCCTTTTGGTGTGGGGTATTTAACCTGTGATTTTCAAATTAAGAAAAAGTAATCCATGCTTTCTAAAGAAGTCGGTGAGTTTTGTGTTAAGCTTGCCAAAGATTCAATTAATAATTATCTAAAAGAAAGGAAAGTTTTGGGTTTGCCAAAGGGTGTTCCAAGAGAACTTTTAGATAAAAAAGCCGGGGTTTTTGTGACTTTATATGATGTATCTGAGGAAAAAAAGGAACTCCGAGGATGTATTGGCACTTTTTTGCCGGCTCAAGATAATATTGCAGAAGAGATCATCCATAATGCAATATCAGCGGCTTTTTCTGACCCGAGGTTTTTGCCTTTATCTAGTGTTGAATTACCAAAAATAAAAATAGAAGTTTCTATTTTATCAACTCCAGAAAAGATTAAATCTAAGGATAAATTAGATCCTAAAAAATATGGTGTTATTATAAGTACTTCTGATGGAAGAAGAGGACTTTTACTTCCAGGTATCGAAGGAGTTGATACTGTAGATCAGCAGCTTATGATTGTATCTCAAAAAGGTGGAATTGATATTAAAGCTGATCAAATACAATTAGAAAGATTTACAGTTGAAAAATATGAATAATTTTTTCTTCGAATATTTTAAAAACGATTTTTTAGTCGGAGGTTTTTGTTATATTTAATTTTGAATAATGAACATCAAAATTGTCCAAGTCATTCCCCTATCTAGCATTCCTCTTAATAAAGAGCAAACTTATAGTTATACTTACCCGAAGAAATTACAAAATCAGCTGAAAATCGGACAGCTTATCAGAATAAATTTCAGATCAAAAATTATCAGGGGTGTGATTTTTGGTTTTAAGAGTTTAAAAAAGAAACCACCATATTCTTTAAAATCTGTCCAAGAATTATTACTTCCTGTACCAATTTTTGACAATAAGCAACTTAAACTTTCCAAATGGATTTCAGATTATTACCATGTGTCTTTGGGCGTAGTCTTAAAAAGCATGCTGCCGCCTATTACTAAAAAAGTGATAAGAAGGCAGTTTAAAGCTAGTTTAAGAAAGAGAAAGAGAAGGTTGTTTAAGCTTAATAAAGCTCAAAAGAAGGCAGTAGATACAATTTTACAATCTAAAAAAAATCAAACCTTTCTACTTTTTGAAGTGACAGGATCAGGAAAAACCGAGGTTTATTTAAGAGTTATTAAGAAGATTATAAAAGATGATAAACAAGTTTTAATGCTAGTTCCAGAGATTTCTCTTACTCCGCAGGTGCTTACGCGATTTACAGATAGATTTGGAAAAGATAAAGTGGCTATTCTACACAGTAATTTAACTGGAAAGGAAAGATTTTCTGAATGGGTTAGGATAAAGAAAAATGAAGCAAAAATTGTGATTGGGACAAGATCTTCTGTTTTTGCGCCTTTTTGTAATTTGGGATTAATAGTGATTGATGAAGAGCATGAGTCAAGCTACAAACAATGGGATCAGAATCCTAGATATGATGCAAGAGGTGTTTGTGGGAAATTATCAAAAATTTATAATTGTAAGCAGGTTTTAGGAAGTGCGACTCCGAAAGTAGAATCTTTTTTTAGAGCAAAAGAGAAAGATTATAAATTACTTTATTTACCTAAGAGAATCAAGCAGGAAGAAATGCCAGAAGTAGCAGTTATTGATATGCGAAAGGAGCTTGAAAGAGGAAATAAGAGCATTTTGTCAGATAAGTTAGTTTCTGAGATTAAGAAGATTTTAGAAAGAAGGCAACAAGTTATCCTCTTTTTAAATCGTAGAGGAACAGCAACATTTGTTTTATGTCGTGATTGTGGCCATGTAATAAAATGTCCTTATTGCGATGTACCAATGGTTTTTCACTCTGACACCCAAAGACTTATTTGCCATTATTGCGGTTTAATTAGTAAGTTGCCTACAGTTTGTCCAAAATGCAGAAGTCTTAATATAAAATATTTTGGCTCAGGGACAGAGAAGGTTGAGCAAGAGATTAGAAAAGTTTTTCCAAAAGCTGGAGTTTCTCGTATGGATAGAGATAGTACAAGGCTCAGAAGAAGATATTTAGAGATTTATCGTAATTTTAAAAACCATAAGATTGATATTTTGGTTGGCACGCAGATGATCACAAAAGGATGGGATTTTCCAAAGGTAGGACTTGTGGGGATTATATCGGCAGATACGGTCTTAAACTTACCTGATTTTAGATCATCTGAAAGAACCTTTCAGCTTCTAACCCAAGTTTCTGGAAGAACAGGAAGGGGAAGAAAAAATCTTGGAAAAGTTATTTTACAGACATATAATCTTAGTAATTCTGCCATTAAATTTGCATCAAAGCATGATTTTTCAGGATTTTTTAAAGAGGAAATAAAAGTGAGAAAGTCACTTTCCTATCCCCCATTTTCTAGGATTATCAAGCTTATCTATAGCCACAAGAACGAAAAAAAGGTAATATATAAGGCAAGAGGACTTGCTCGGATTTTAAAAAGAAAGTTTAAGAAAAACAAAGAAGTTGAAATTTTGGGACCATCACCTACTTTTATTTCTAAAGTAAGAGGAAAATTTAGATGGCAGATAGTTGTAAAGATAAAGAAAAATGTAGAAGACAAGAAAGTTAAAGAAAACTTGTTAAAGTTAATGCCTAGTAATTGGATAGTAGATGTTGATCCGGAAAGTTTACTTTAAATCTGGAATTAATATATGAAGAAAATTTTATTTTTTGGAACAGGAGAATTTGGGCTTAAGCCTCTTAAGGCTTTAATAAAGAGCTCTAATTTTAAAATAGTTGGGGTTGTTACTAATCCTGATAAAGAAGTCGGACGACATCAGAAGTTAAGTTTTTCACCCATAAAAAAAATCACCTTGGAAAACAACATCAAGGTTTTTCAATCACAGAAGTTAAAAGACAACAGTAAATTTCTTAAGATAGTTAGAAATCTTAAGCCAGATTTAATTGTGGTAATAGCTTATGGATTGATTATTCCTGAGGAAATTCTAGAGATTCCCAAGTTTAGATCTATTAATGTTCATGCTTCCCTCCTCCCAAAATTCAGAGGTCCTTCTCCTGTTCAGTTTCAGATATTGAAAGGAGAAAGGAAAACTGGAGTTACTATTATGCTTATGGATAAAAAAATAGACCATGGGCCTATTTTAAAACAAAAAAAGGTTACTTTATCACCTAGTATTACCGCAGGAGAATTACATGATAAGCTTTCTGAATTTAGTATTGAATTACTTACTGAAACATTAAATCAGTGGGTTGAAGGTGAAATCAAACCCCAAGTACAAGATCGCTCTGAAGCAACTTATACAAAGATCTTAAAGCGAGAAGATGGGCACATTAATTGGTCTAAGAAAAAAATTGATATTGAAAGAATGGTAAGAGCTTTTGATCCTTGGCCTGGGACTTTTTCTTTTCTTAATAAAAAAAGATTAAAAATCCTAAAAGTTAAGATTTCTAATCACAAAGCTAAAAAAACTTGCCAAAATGGACAAATTGTGGTCTTCAGTGATAAAATGCTCGTGAAATGTAAAGATGGGTTTATTGAGGTTTTAAAGCTTCAAATGGAAGGAAAAAAAGTTGTAAATGCCTCAGAGTTTATTAGAGGTTATAATGTTAATGGAAGTATTCTGAGTTAACTTGTAGAATATATTATTTTGAACTTTGCATTTTTAATTTTTTAATTTATCTGCGGGATCGTCTAATGGTAGGACGTAAGACTCTGGCTCTT
>PFNU01000136.1:0-252 GCA_002792135.1 bacterium (Candidatus Torokbacteria) CG_4_10_14_0_2_um_filter_35_8
AGAGCATTTTTAGGGGAAGAATTATGGGAACAAATTGCAATAAAAAATCCAAGAAAATATTTAGGAAATATAAAAAATTAAAATATCAGATGGAAAATATAAGTGAACATATTAGTTATGATGAGGCTATAAAATCTCAGGTAGCAAAAAATTATGGTATTGACAACACTCCATCATCTGAGCAATTAGAAAATATGCGAAGGGTGGCAGAAGAATGTTTTGAGCCGATACGTATATTTGTTGGCAAGAAGA
>PFNU01000136.1:261-732 GCA_002792135.1 bacterium (Candidatus Torokbacteria) CG_4_10_14_0_2_um_filter_35_8
GTTCATTTTATAGATGTGAAAAACTTAATCAATTAGTTGGTGGTGTTGATAATTCGAATCATCTTTATGGTTATGCTATAGATATGGCAATAACTATTTATGGTGGCAAGACTAACGAGGAAGTCTTTGAATGGGCAAAAGAGAATATAGATTTTGATGAGCTGTTATGGGAAGGGGGTTATGATGGTTGGATACATATAGCTTATAAGTCAAAAGAAAAAAATCGTCATCATGTAGGAACAATACCTAATCCAAAATGAGATATATAATAGTAATATTAATAATGATTATGTGTGGTTGTGACATATTAAAATCACACAACAGATATGTTTTAGAGAACAAAGAAGATATATGTGCAAATATATGTTCACAAACGATAGATACAGAGACAAACATATCTTCTAAAGATACTACTTATATAACTATTGATAACACATATTATGGTGCCGATAGCATGATGTTGTCATTATA
>PFNU01000136.1:877-1062 GCA_002792135.1 bacterium (Candidatus Torokbacteria) CG_4_10_14_0_2_um_filter_35_8
ATACATGAGCTAAAGATAAAGACAGATACTGTTATGACAAAAGTTCCTGTATATGTAGAGAAGGTTATAAAAGAGAGATATGTCCCATGGTGGGTATATTCTCTTTTTGCTGTAAGTGGGATAATTATATTATATTTGTCTTTTAGAAATATCATAAGATGACGACTTTTGACCAACTTGTATTA
>PFNU01000106.1 GCA_002792135.1 bacterium (Candidatus Torokbacteria) CG_4_10_14_0_2_um_filter_35_8
GACCTACCATCATCAACACTAAACCTCTCCTTTATATCTTCATCAAAACTTTTTGGGTCACTGACATGGGACACACCTACATTATTTAGATGGTTATGTGAGAAAGACATCTTCTCTGCAAAGACATCAGTATTGCCAGCAAAAAGAAACTTATCCTGTAACCTCTGTACCTCACTGTCCCCTGTCCGTTGCATTATCGTCAAGACAGGTAACTGTATTATCTTCTTGCTGTAACCGAGAAATTCATTATCTGTGGACATAACAGGAAATGTCTGTCCTGTTAACTGCTGTTGGTCTCCTGTGAAAAGAACTTTAAACTCTTTATTTGTCTCTTGTATCTTTTCAAAGACATCCGTCAACTGTTTATATTTTACGTTGCTAAGTCTGCCTACTTCATCTATGATGACTAATTTCTTATCTTTTATAGCATCATATAACTTCGTCTCATCTTTTAACATGCCATTAGCATCAAACTCTAATAACGAAGGACTCTTCTTATCGAAAAGTGAGATGTTTATTATGTCATTAGCCCTTTCACCTTCACCCATAGCCACCACCATATCATCACCCACTTCTGCCCTGAATATATCTGATATCATCTTAGCTACAAGTTTCGACTTCCCTGTGCCACCCTTGCCTTGTAAGTTCATCGCCTCTATATGAGGATTAAAGAGATATACTAATGCGGTACGTATGGTTACGTCCTGCTCTATAAATGGGGCAAGTACTATATTTGTTTTTAACCATTTTTTTATGGACTCTGTCACATCTAATAAAGACTTTTTGCTGTTTACCAAAGAAGATAATATTATATGCGACTTCATCTCTTTAGCTTTTATCAGCATCCCTTTTATAGCTTCTATCTCTTCTTTTTCTAATGTGTCAAATTCACTCACATCGATATCATCAATATTCAATGATATAAGATATTTCTGATATGATGGCTTTGCCCTGCTTATACCATTGCTACCTATGATATCATTGATGACAGAATCTACATTATCTGTTGATGACAGTTTATCTAAAAATTTCTTAGTGTACGCATTCTCTGTATCTTTCATCCTCACCATAAAAAAGTCTGTAACCGTTTTCAATAACGTCTCATCTTTTTTTATCTTCTCTATCATCTCATAAAGTTCTTCTATCGTCTTCACCTCTTTTTCTCCGATATCTTTCAAAGCAGAAGATATATCCCGTAGCCAACTGTTGAATGCCTCTTTCTGTCTTCCTTCCTCATTGAGAAGTCTCTCGTTCATCTTTTTATATAACTCATCATAACTTTTCTTTAGCTCATCTAACCTTTTCGTTATATCTGTATAATCTATGCCATCATACCTCTTATCTTCTTTTGTAAACCTTCGTATATTGTCAAGTGAGTTCCCTATATTTTTTAATGACGCTATATCTGTGTTCTCCTCATCTTTAGACACACTATCTATTATAGCACCATCAGTATTTAACTCCTCATCTAATATCTCTAATAATATATCCTCCTCACTCTTTACCTTTTTAACTTTAGAGTTTAT
>PFNU01000044.1:0-3376 GCA_002792135.1 bacterium (Candidatus Torokbacteria) CG_4_10_14_0_2_um_filter_35_8
CCCATAGTATATCTAACTTGTTTTTACGGCACCATTCCTCATAGAGCTCATCGGCGTTTTTCCCGGTGGATTCTTCTTTTTTAAAACCCAATTTCTCGGCGTTTTTCCAAACCGCGCTTTCATCATCCTCTATTTCCAACCACGCGCCATAAGGATAAATATCTAACGTCAGATGAGAGTGGGGCTTTGACATTTCATAATTTAATCTAATTTTCTCATAAGAATTATATTCCACAAATTCTCCCAGCGATTTTATTTTCTTCAGGGCTTCCTCCAAGTTGTCGCCTTTATATACCAACTCTTCAACTTCAACTTTTAAACCCCCACCGTCGCCAACGCGATGTTTAAACATCGCCTCTACTTCTTTTTTTTCAAAATTGTTTTTGACTCGAAGCCGCAAGCGCGCATCATCAAGATTATAAATTGTATCGCGAATATATTCACAGCCCTTATAACAAGCAGTGTCAGCCAATTTTCCTAAAACTTCTGAGACATTATCAATTAAGAATTTAGTTTCAACTTCAATATTTTTGTGAAATGAGCCATCTTCTCTTTCTGTTAGGGGTATATAAATTGCTTTTTTATCATCCTTTAATATAGGCAACGGTTCTAACGGCGGCTTATTTAAATAAGTGAAAACCTCAACGACTGACATCAAAGGAAAATTTTTATGACTCACTAAATAGTCATCTATTTGATTATTATTGATAAATGCCGTTGTAGCTTGTCGATAGCAAGTTTTTTCTCCTATTTGAACAGCCACAAATTTATGCCGCAAGTCTTTAACAAGAAGCACCTTGTCTATTCCGCCCGATATAGTCGCCCCCTTAGTTTTTGAATACATCGGCATCACCGTCGTGTAAATCGCCTCAAGACCTCTCCCGAGATAATAATTCCTAATTAAACCATCAAGAATAGAAATAGCATTTCGGGGAGATCCGGGTAGGGTATATAATCGCGTCAATTCCATTGCTTTATTGGGATCTATACCATGAGCCAGTAAAGCTTTTTGTTTATATTCTTTCGCTAAAATAGAAGATTCCGTAGTTTCAATCGCCCAGGGTAATTTATCATAGGCAAAATAGAGGCCAAAGGTTTCGCCGCGAGTCCTTCCCTCGTGAATATAGTGCAAATCATTAGTAAAAAGATTAATGATCTCCTCTTCTTCAACCTTTTTAAATAGCACTTCAAGAACAATACCGTTTTCGCTTGTTGCAAAAACGGTATTGTTGTTTCTTGTCATTTGTAAACGACATTTAATATTCAAATCATTACTTTTCCCAGTAAGGCCGCGAAATAAGTACTCTAAATCAAATTTGGAATTTTTAAGACGGTCCTCAATTATAAGGCACTGCTCATTTATTACATCTTTTATCACCTGATCGGTAATGTCTTTAGGATCAAAAGTGGTTAACCTAAATAAAGTTTGGTGTTCTAAATCCTGCGGGTCATATAAACCCTGCGGCAAAAACTTTATTACCCCCTCGTGAAGCTGACTAATAAGCGGGTGAACGTGCCTCATTTTATCCAAATCACAGTCGATGAGGCTGAGTTTAAGAGATTTTTGTTGGTCTGCTAAATTCATGTTATTGATAATTACTTAGGATAAAGATACTACATCTCGCCAATTTTGTGAATCTTTTGCGCCCGTTAGTTGGGCAAAAATTGTCTGCGGAGCCGCGGGGCGAGATTGCCGCAAAGCGGCAATTGGTTTTTCTAAGAGTTTTTGATAAAATAGGTACGAGCGGACTCGTATAAATGCTCCATCTATCAACAAAACCCCCTTTTTGAAAATTATGGGGGTTTTGCTTTTTATTCAATAACTTAGATCTCCTATCGCACAGCTTCTTTAAGTCCCTTCCCAGCTTTAAACCTTGGAACATCGACAGCTGGAATATCGATTTTTTGAGAAGGATTTTGGGGATTTACGCCTTTTCTAGCAGCTCTGTGAGATACCATGAAGGTACCAAAGCCTGTTAAGGTTACTTTTTTTCCAGAAGCAAGCTCCTTAGAGATAGTATCAATTAAGGCATTGACAGCATCTCCCGCCTGCCTTTTAGAAATACCAGTAGCACTTGCTACCTGGCTAATTAATTCTTGCTTTGTCATTTTAGGTTTTCACCTCCTTCCGAAGTAAATTAAAAGTTAAAAGTTCAAAATTCAAAAAAGTAGAACTAAGAATTTAGAAAAATATTGTCAGTATATTTAGCTTGGATTGGTAATAAGTATATAAAGCAATTGGTTTTTTAGCTAGTACTAGAGCTTTTGATAATTCTTCTCTAGTATAAGCAGAAAAAATAAGGTTGTCAATATAAGTGTAAAGTGCAAAGTAAAAGGGAATCAGGAATTTGGAATCAGGAATTATGAATTACGAATTTAGGGATTATAGGGGGTAGGGAGTAGGTTGTAGGATTAAGTTCTCCTAGTTCCTAGTAGTCTTCAGCCTCAGGCGGAGTAGCCCCCAGTAGCCTGTTCTTATTTCTTTATCTTGAACCAAAGACCACCTTTATTAAAGCAATAAAGGTGGTCTTTGAAAAAACATATTATTAATCGTAATACGCATATGGTTCGGCAATGATCTACTTTCTCCGCCGAAGGCGGATATCATCGACGTTACCTTGCTTAACTTCTGTGTTCGAGATGGGAACAGGTGTGACCAAGGCACTAAAACCACCGAACCAGAAACTTTTTTATTGGAAATTAATAAGTGTAGTAGGAGTTATCGTAAAAACAAGAGAAATATAGATTGCAAGAATAATGATAATACTAACGAGTTTCCAGTACTCTTTTGAGTCTTGCGTATTTTGCCCCATACAAAATATTTTTAAAAAACAAAAAACACTCTAGCAAATAATCTGTGTCATAAAACTTGTAATCACTAACTACTAGTCAAATTATAGGATAATCTTTTCTTAACCTCACCTAGGAACGTAGTACGTTCCTAGCCTCTCTTTTTGATAAAAAGAGGAAACAAAAGGTCGAAAAAGTAGTATACGGATGTCTATTAGTACTTCTTGGCTAAAACCCTTACGGGTATTACACCTAAAGCCTATCAACCTTGTCATCTACAAGGGACTAGTCCTCTAATCTTGGGTATAGCTTCACGCTTATATGCTTTCAGCATTTATCTAAATAAACGTAGCTACCCAGCAATGCGGCTGATGCCACAACTGGTACACCAGAGGTTTATTCATCTCGGTCCTCTCGTACTAGAGATGATTTCCCTCAGAGGACAACGCCTGCGACAGATATGGACCAACCTGTCTTGCGACGGTTTGAACCCAGCTCGCGTACCGCTTTAATTGGCGAACAGCCAAACCCTTGGGGCCGACTTCAGTCCCAGGATGCGATGAGCCGACATCGAGGTGCCGAACCA
>PFNU01000044.1:3411-8157 GCA_002792135.1 bacterium (Candidatus Torokbacteria) CG_4_10_14_0_2_um_filter_35_8
GTTATCCCCGGGGTAACTTTTATCCGATGGTCTCCGATGGATCTACATCCAAATCGTCGGTTCACTTAGTTCCACTTTCGTGACTGCGCAGATTGTAGTCCTTGCAGTAAAGCTTTCTTATGCCTATGCACTTTAAATCCCGGTTTCCATCCGGGATAAGAAAACCTTGGTAAACGCCTCCGTTACTCTTTGGGAGGCGACCACCCCAGTCAAACTAACCGAAAGACACTGTCTCCCTACGGCTTTACGCAGGGATTAGAACTAATCTTAACTAAGGAGGGTATTTCACTTGTGACTCCTTCTGCCCCAAAAGGCAGAAATCAAAGTCTCCCCTCTATGCTACGCATAGTCAAAAAAAGCTCAATATCAAACTATAGTAAAGCTCCACGGGGTCTATCCGTCTAGTCGCAGGTAGAGCGCATCTTTACGCTCCATGCAAGTTCACCGGGTCTCTCTTTGTAGACAGTTGCCAAGTCGTTATGCCGTTCGTGCGGGTCAGAACTTACCTGACAAGGAATTTCGCTACCTTAGAACGATTATAGTTATCGCTGGCGTTCATCAGGGCTTGAAGATAAAGCTTACACCTCACCTTCTTAACCTTCTGACACTGGCCAGGCGTCAGCCCCTATACTTCATCTTACGATTTAAGTTGCAGGGACCTGTGTTTTTGATAAACAGTCGCTTGGCATCATTTGCTGCGTCCGCCTTGCGGCGGAAGTCCTTATTCCTAAGTTACGGACACTTTTTTGCCGAGTTCCTTAAAGAGAGTTCTCCCGATTGCCTTTTCTCTTATTTGAGAACTTTCACCTGTGTTGGTTTGCGGTACGAACAAAAAGAATTTGAGTTTAGAAGTTTTTCTCGAAGGCTTCTTTCGACTAGATTTCCTTTCCACAAGGGAAAGAATTTTACTTGCCTTTATTAAGCTTTTTATCTTGCGGATTTGCCTGCAAGAGCTTTTAGGGCTTGAACGGCAAATCTTTTAAAGCCGCCTAACCTTGAAAAAACCTTGTTGCTCCATCACTAAAAAACTCTTCTTGGTAACGGAATATTAACCGTTTTCCCATTGCCTTCACCTTTCGGCTACGGCTTAGGATCGACTAACCCTAGGATGTTTTCCATTGCCTAGGAAACCTTGAAAATTAGGCCTCCCGGTATTTTCACCGGGATCTTGTTACTTATGCCAACATTCTTACTTCTAAATCCTCCACTCTGACTTACATCAAAGCTTCAATGGATTTAGAACACTCCCCTACCTCCACCTAGAAACGTAGAACGTTCCTTAAAGGTGGATCGTATCTTCGGCAATATACTTAAGCCTCGATAATTTTCGGCGCAGTTCGCCAATCCGCCTAAGGCGGATATGATAGTGAGCTGTTACGCACTCTTTAAAGGATAGCTGCCTCTAAGCTAACCTCCTATCTGTCATCGGCAAACTACATCCTTTGATGCACTTAGTATATATTTTGAGGCCTTAAATGACGATCTGGGCTGTTTCCCTTTCGACTATGAAGCTTAGCCCTCACAGTCTGACTGCTTTTTATAAGTTCTTGTGGTATTCGGAGTTTGATTGGAAGAGGTAGACGAAACGTCATCCAATTCCATTCAGTGCTCTACCCCCACAAAAATATTAAAAAACGCTAGCCCTAAAGCTATTTCGGGGAGAACCAGCTATCGCCAGGTTCGTTTGGTTTTTCGCCTCTATTCACAGCTCATCCAATTGCTTTGCGACGCAAACAGGTTCGGGCCTCCTCTGCCTGTTACGGCAGACTCACCCTGGCCATGAATAGCTCACCTGGCTTCGGGTCTAGTTCCAAAAACTTTTTGTCGCCGTATTAAGACTCGGTTTCCCTATGCTTATTTCCGTACTAAAAAACAGACTTAAGCAGAGCTTTTGAAAACTAACTCGTTGGCTCATTCTTCAATAGGCACGCGGTCACCCGCACTAACGGCGGAGTTCCACTCGTTGTAGGCATATGGTTTCAGATACTATTTCATCTCCTTTTAAAAGGATGCTTTTCACCTTTCCCTCACGGTACTAGTTCACTATCGAATACAAGAAGTATTTAGCCTTACCTTATGTAGTTCAGGTAAATTCATACAAGATTTCACTTATCTTGTACTACTTAAGACAATTTAAATAAAGCATACAATCCATTTCGCATACAGGGCTTTTACCTTCTTTGGCGGCCCGTTCCAGGGTCTTTCTGCTATGGAAATTGTATTCTAATCTCGCTTTACCCTAAATTTACAGCTTTAGGAAAAAATTATCTTATAACACCTTTTTTGCATATGGACTGTAATCCTTTTATCTTAAACTTACAAGAAAGACAAGTCCTTCTTTTCAGCTTTAGATTCAGCAAAAAAGATCTAGGCTTATCCCTTTTCGCTCGCCGCTACTTAGGGAATCACACCAGCGCTACGCGCTGGTTTTGTTTGTTTTCTTTTCCTCTGGCTACTAAGATGTTTCAATTCGCCAGGTCTTCTTTCCTATAATGCTACTCATAGGAATATCCACAGAATATAATAATATCCTATAGATGGGTTACCCCATTCGGAAATCCCCGGATCAATCTCGCTTAGACGAGTCCCCGAGGCTTATCAGAGTCGAAAGCACCGTCCTTTATCGACTTCTTGTATCAAGGCATCCACCATACGCCCTTAATGTATACACTTTCAAAAAGAAAGATTAACCTAATTTTGACTAGTAGTTAATAATCACAAACTAACTTGGCACGTAATTACGTGCCTTATAGGAATTAGCTTGTACCGTATTACGGCACTTATAGCTTGTAGAAAATTTATACCTAAAAAGCTACTTCCTAATTCCTAATCTCCTAAATTAGATATTCAATTGTTAAGGAGCAATCTTAAACATTTAAAATAAAATCAGAATACTTATAAAAATACTCAAAATAAATCTAAAATGGACTTTTTAAAAACTTTCTAATACTGTTTTACATAAATCTTAACATTGTTAGAATGCGGCAAATAAGACAAGGTAATTGTACAAACTCCATTAAAACTAAAATAATACAGCACTGGTTGCAAAACTAGCAACTCTTTTTCTTTAATTGCGGCTAAGTTATATCGTAGCGCTTATTTATTTGTTGTCAACAGAGGATATCTTGTGGAAATCTTTACCTTTATTGGCTTTCTATAAAATGGCATAGAATAGCTTTACTTCAGGCTCTTCTGACTATAACAGGTAATTAAGGTTATGTCAATTTTAGGCTAGGCACTAGACACTAAGGGTTAGCATTGAAATCACAAATACCAAGCACTAAATTTCTCAGCCACAGCTGATCAGCCTGAGGCTGAAAACAAGTATCAATTTCAAAATCTGAAACAAGTAACTCCGTCATTCTGAGTGGAGCCGCGGCGAAGCGAAGAATCTCAACCTCTTAAAATACAACTCAAATGTTGAGATCCTTCTTCGTCTTCGTCTGCGGACTTCGGCGGATCAGGATGACGACGTTTTGAAATTGGAATTTTGATATTAAAATTTGCCCGTTCTCCGTAGCACTGCTACGTGAGGACAAATCTATTCTCTGTAGCTCACACTTCGCAGAAGTAGCTACGTAGGCTGAGTACTACGAAGGATGAATTTGTTGTTTGTTATTTGGGATTTAAGAAAACTAAAGACGCGATAAAGGTTCGCGCCTTTACGAAGAAGATGTTAAATTTAAAAGGCAGTCAGAGAGATTTTTTACTCTAATTCACTTTTTTTAGTTTCTTTCCCATTTTTAGAAATATCTTGCTTTACTTTTTCTAAAAGTTCTTTTGCAAGATCTTTTCCACCAAGACCAAAAGCAATACCACCTGCAATGGCAAACATTGCGACAATTCCTGTAAATAAAGTCTCAACCAAAGCAATCTTTAATTGAGCAAGAGCAACCATAGTAGAAAAAATTAAAACAGTCCACTTAGCAACACTTGCAAGAAAACTTGCTGATGGAATTCCAGTGGCTTTAGTGCCAGATCTCACTAATCTATACAAAAAGTCCGCAAAAAGAGTACCAACCATCAAGATAAGAACTGCAACAATAACATTAGGAATGTATCTTAGGATATCATTGATAAAATTTGCTACTTGATTTAATCCTAAGATATTAGTTGCAGCTAAAAAGAAAACTAAAAGTAAAAACCACTTAATAAGCCAGCCAAAAAGCTTGGACATACTAAACTCCATTCCAGATTCTTCTGCTGCTTTTTTAATGCCAATTTTTTCAAAGGCTTTATCTATTTTCACAAGCTCAATGATTTTTGTAACGATTTTACCTACTGTTGCAGAAACGAGCCAACCAATTGCCAGGATAATAATAGCTCCTATAATACTCGGTAGGGCATTTACAGTTCTTTGCGACAAATCTTGCAAAGGATTAAAAACAGCACTTCCCCAGTTTTCTACTGTTGTGGCGGTTGTAATAAATGCTAGCATCTTTTTCACCTCCCCTCGAGTAAGTTTAAAAATAAAAATGGCTTAGGTTTTAGGTTTTAGGTTGTAGGGTGTAATTTCTCTACGACCTACAATCTACTCCCTAACCCCTACTCCCTATTTACATTCTAGTTTTTACAATAAACTACAAATATTATACACACCTCAAGATAGTACAAAAGCATTGTAACATTATAAAGATTTTTTTCAAAGTGGTGGTTTGTTTCTGTCGTAGCCACATGATAATGTCATAGTTGAGCCATATAGAAATGTCATACCCCCTGCTAAATATGCCATAATTGCCTTAGGTC
>PFNU01000072.1 GCA_002792135.1 bacterium (Candidatus Torokbacteria) CG_4_10_14_0_2_um_filter_35_8
CCGAGTAAATTTCCTTACTCCAGGGAGAGAAGAAAGATTATCCCTCAGAAGAGAGATTATTCCTCCCCCGGGAACTATTCCTAAATGAATCTAAAGGTTTAGATCAGAAGAGAGATTATCTTTCCTCCGGGGAAAGAAATACTACAATGAATCTATTGGTTCAATTCCGGGGAGAAGGTTTGGCACTAGACCTTCAGAGAGAGAGAGGAGAGGTTATCCGATCCCCCCCGGGGGGAAACTTCTTTACTTCCTTGTTGAATCTAGAGGTTAAGATTCTTCCCTGGAGAAGAGTCAAAGTACTGAGGTACTCCAATAGAGAAGGGGGGGATTTGATAGATCCCCCCCGGGAGAGAAATATCTTCTCAATGAATCTAAAGGTTTTAGTACTTCAAGAGTAAGGAGAGAAGTACTGGGGGAAGAATCAGATTAAATATTTCCCCCGGGGGGAGAATATTCTAAACAATTCTAAAGGTAGAAAGGTTTTAGTACTTCCCCGGGAGAGAAAGTCTCTTCAATGAACCTAAAGAATCAGTACTCCAAGAGAAAGTTCCTTCCCGGGGGAAAGTCTCCTCAATGAACCTAAAGGTTTAGTACTCCAAGAGAAAGTTCCTTCCCGGGAGAGAATCTCTTCAATGAACCTAAAGGATTAGTCCTTCAAGAGAAAGTCCCTCTCCGGGGGAAATTCTCTTCAATGAATTGAAAAGATTTAGTACTCCAAGAGAAAGTTCCTCAATGAATTGAAAAGGATTAGTACTCCAAGAGAGGGGGGAGTTTTTGAAAGTTCCTTCCCGGGGGGAGTAAATCTTTCTCCCAGGAGAATAATCCTACTCCGGGGAGAATATTCTAAACAAATCTAAAGGTATTACTTGAATTTAGATTCATAAAGGATTTCCCCGGAGAGAAGAATGAAAGATTATTCATTAGAGAGAGATGAACTTATAGGGTTAAGAACAAAAGGAGGAGGAATTGTTATCCACTCAACCAGGAGGATGATCACAGTCCTCAACAAAACCTCTACTAAATTACACTATATTAATTGGCTCTCAGAGAATCTATATATAAAGAATAATTTCAGAGCTACTCAAAATAATCTGTCAATCCTTCTAAATACTCTTTTCTGGTTTACGACAAGAAAGAAATATAAAACAAACAGTTCTGGATTCTTTAGAGGTTTTGTTGCCGCAAGACTTCTACAAGAAGGACAAGAGACCAAGCTTTATATTTATGAAGCGGGATATAAAGATTCCCTCTTCCCTAGATTTATATGGACCCTACCAAATAACCCCCCGGATTATCCAACCACTATCTTAAAAGTCCTTCTTCAAGAAATTAATTCCCCTAAACTTACAGCAGAAGTAGATATAAGAAATCCAGCAGAACTTGTGCTGGTCACCCAATAAGAAGAGAAAAAAAAGATAGTTTTGAATAGAGGGGGGGTACCTATCTACCTACCTACCTATCTACTCTTCTTATCACTCTTCTTTTTTTTCATAAAGACTCTGAATATTATCATTGGGAGGAGATTTTCTCCGCGGGGGTATTTGTCTATATCTATCTCTATCTGTCTATCTGTGGGGATAAAACCGA
>PFNU01000130.1 GCA_002792135.1 bacterium (Candidatus Torokbacteria) CG_4_10_14_0_2_um_filter_35_8
GGCTTTGCAGCGCTCGCCGCGGGGGCGGGCGCGGCGAGCGCCATTCCCGACGACCCTTTTTCTTCAAAACTGTGGGCATACCTGGATTCGAACCAGGAACCGGTCGCTTATAAGACGACTGCTCTACCATTGAGCTATATGCCCAAGAAAATCAAAATTCAAAATTAAAAGTTTAAAAAATGGAATTTTGCCGTTTCCTTGTAAGAAACACATCTTGTTTAATAAACTCAAGGGTGGTTACGCTTGCTTGCTTACAGTGTTAATTCTTTAAAAACTAATGTCCAGTATGTTTCGTGGAAAGCATTTATGATCCCTTGCAAGACAGCAAATAAAATTAAGAAGGCAATACCTCCAAAGACGATAGAAATAATGATTCCGATTGTTTGCAAAAGTACTACAAGAATAAACCCTAAAATTACAAAAGGAACAGCAATAATAGCTATTCCAACAAACATAGCAAATACCAGAAACATGTTTATTATAAGTAGAACCACACCTGCAATAATAGTCTTCCAAAAATTAGCAAAAAGAAGTTCCTTTCCTTTTTTAAGAGACTGCCTAATACCCAGACCTTTAATTATTAAAAAGCGTAATCCGAAGGCGTAAATTAAGCTTACGATGATCGCAATTGGTATTAGAAACAAGACAATTAAACCAATTATTAACATACCAATTATAAGATTTTTCAGTACTGCAAAAACACCAACTGCAACTAGAAGAATAATAGGAGGTAGGAGTATAAGAAAGATGATTAGTCCAAGACCTAATACTTTCCAGAAGTATTTTAATCCCTCTCTAAATCCATAAGAAAACCTTATTTGCTCGCCTAAATTCAGCTTTTCTTGTTCAGATTTTCTTAAAGAAAGTTTATTAGTACAAGAAATTAACCCCCCTTTAAAGATAATCGATAAGATACCGAGAATAATAGTTATCAGCAAGATTACAACCAAGGCAACTAGGATTAAGGTGAAATTTTCTGAGAGAAAGTCTTTGGATGAATCTACTGCTTTTTCTAAATCTTCTCCATTGCCTTGAAAAAAGTTCCAACCACCAGAATTAAAACTTGACAGACCTCCTCCTGCAAGCAACCCCAATATCCAAAGAAATTTATTGTTCCAGGTTATGTCAGCAGATTTTTTGATAATTTTGATATAGTCCATGGTGTTAGGGGTTAGGTGTTAGGTTGTAGGGAACAGAGGATTAAATTCAAAACTTAAAATGCAAAATTTAAAATAATTTAAGTCTTAGGTTATAGGTGATAGGTTTTAGAAAATGGAGAGTAGTAAATATCTTTTAGCTTTCTAAGAAACTAATCCCTAACCCCTATCACCTAATCCCTAGTTGCTTTATGTTTTGTATCCTTAGCCTTCTCCCCAGCAATCTTTTCAAACTCTTCTCTTTCTAAAGTTTCTTTTTTAATTAGCCTTTTAGCTATTTTATCTAATTTATCTTTATTTTTTTCTATAGCCTCTTCTGCTTTCTCTCTTGCTTGAGAAAGTAGTCTAAAAACCTCTTGATCTATTTTTTTTGCCACATCTTCAGAATAATTTCTTTCTTCTTGCCCTTCTATTCCTAAAAATCTTAGTTTATTTTTCTTTCCTAAAGTTATGGGGCCGAGATTACTCATGCCATATTCTGTAACTATACTTCTTGCAAGGCTGGTTGCTTTTTCTAAATCATTTGTTGCACCCGTTGTTATTTCTTTAAAAATTATGTTTTCTGCGACGTAACCTGCAAGAAGGGTGGAAAGCTCATCTAGAAACTCTTTCTTTGATTCAAAGTGCTTATCTTGTTCAGGAAGTTTTAAAGTATATCCTCCGACAAGACCCCTTGAAACAATAGAAATTTTTCTTACAGGATCAGTATTAGGAAGTAGATGATTAACTAGAGCATGACCTGCTTCGTGGTAAGCTGCAATTTTCTTCTCTTTTTTTGAAAGAACGTGAGACTTGCGTTCCGGTCCTAGCATTACCTTGTCCAAAGCAAAGAGCACAGCCTGCATAGTTATTTTTCTCTTATCTTTCTTGGCCGCATAGATTGCAGCTTCATTCATCATATTGAAAATGTCAGCTCCAGAAAACCCAGGAGTCCTTTGAGCAAGTTCGGCAGTATCCACGTCCTTAGCAATAGGTTTGTTACGACCGTGAATCTTAATAATTGCTTCTCTTTCTTTAAGATCAGGGAAATTTAGAATCACCCTTCTATCAAACCTGCCCGGCCTTAAAAGTGCAGGATCAAGAAGGTCTGGTCTATTGGTTGCTGCAATGATAATCACGCGTGTATCTGTTTCAAAACCATCCATTTCAGACAAGATTTGATTTAAGGTTTGTTCTCTTTCTTCATGAGAGGTAACCGCAATTCCTCTTTTTCCACCTATAGAGTCAATTTCATCAATAAAGATTATAGATGGCGCTTCCTTTTTGGCCTTATTAAACAAATCTCTCACTCTACTTGCGCCAACACCAACAAACATTTCCATAAACTCAGATCCTGACATAGAAAGAAAAGGGACGTTTGCTTCATTGGCAATTGCTTTTGCAAGGAGAGTTTTGCCACATCCTGGCGGACCAATTAAGAGTAATCCTCTTGGAATTCTTGCGCCCATTCTTAGATATTTTTCTGGTGCTTTCAAAAAATCCACAATTTCATATAATTCTTCTTTTGCTTCTTTTAACCCCGCAACACTATCAAACGTTACTGCATCTTTTCCTTTTTTGCCTCCACGTAACATTCTTGCGGTGGATTCACCGAATTTCAGAGCTTGACCCGCTGCTCCTTTAAGCTGTCTTCCCATGAGGTAAATGAAGAGGACTACAAACAAAAGTGGTAAGAGTAAAGAAATGAAAATATTGCCCCAAAATGCTCCAGTAGAGCCATCTTTGACATTAATCTCGATTCCAGTAAGCTTTTCAGTATCTACCCCATAATTTACCAAGGTTTCTGAAAGACTTGTCTCAGTTTCTTTGGTTGTTTTTTCTTTTGTACTGTCTTTTAAAACAACATCAATATTGTTTCCTGATACTTTTATAGATGCTACTTCTTCATTGTTAATTTGCTCAACAAGCCTTGAAAGATCTATTTCCTCAATCTTTTGTGAAGGAGTATTAAACAGACTGAATATACCAGCAATAGCAAGAAATATTATAAAGGCAACAATAGCGTTTCTTGTAAACTTGTTCATGGGAGTGTTTTTGTTCATATTTTAAAGAATTTTTATCTAGTTGATAAATAGTAAACCCGCGGTTTTCTAAAGACCTTGTAAGTTAAGAATAAGATATTTGAAGGCATTTCGCAAGTTTGAGGTTTTTAATCTATCAGTAAAGGCGGGATAATTGACACCCGCCTTTATGTTTTATCTGACAAAGCTAGTTATCGGTTAGTCTTTAAGAGTCGATTGCTGCAGAAAATTCCAAGCACCATCCGCTGCGGGACGTAGTACGTTCCAAGGCGGAAAATATTAAGTACCAAATATCAAATACCATCCGCCTCGGGCGGACCAATCAATATCTAAATCCAAAATTCAAAATGCCACTGCCGTCATCCTGAGTCCGCCGAAGTCCGCAGACGAAGGCGGATGAAGGATCTCAACGTTTGATTTGTATTTCAGAGGCTGAGATTCTTCGCTTCGCTTCCGCCTCGGGGGGATCAGAATGACATAATCTGTAAGTTTAAAATTTTGGATCTTGGTAATTGGTGCTTGTTTGTATTTTATAATTTGAGATTTGTGATTTTAAATTCTTAATTCTTTTTAGTTGCATTCTTACCAGATTTCTCAGGTTCTTTGTCTTTCCTGGTCTTGCTAACTTTCTTTGATTTTGGTTTCACAGATTTTTTATCTTTTTTAAATGCATCTTCTCTATCTTTTTTGCTCTCTTTTAAAGCGAGGGTACTCAGACCCAATCTGTGTTCTTCTGGAACGATGGAAATGATCTTAAATTCCTTTTCTTCTCCTATTTTAAATAGTTTGTTGATATCTTGCTTTCTGGGATCTTTTACAAGCTCTGAAATATGGGCAAGCCCTTGGATATCTTCGTCAAGTTTAACAAAGAGCCCAAAAGGGGAAATTTTTGTGATTTTTCCTTTTACTTTATCTTCCACCTTATATTTTGCTGATGCCTTAACCCAGGGATCAGTTTTTAATTTCTTTATGGAAAGAGAAATTCTGTGGTCTTCAATGCCAATTACCTCTGCTTCTATCGTGTCCCCTGTCTTTGCAAAATCTCGAGGGTTTTCTATCTTGCTCCAGTCAATTTCTGAAATATGGACTAAGCCTTCTAAGTTAGACCCAAATCTTACAAAAATACCAAAATCTACTATTCCTGATGCTTTTCCCTTGATATGGTCTCCAACTTTAAGTTTGTCTAATTCTTTTTCTTCTTCTTTTGACCTAGCTTCTTTTTCAGAAACAATTAGTTTTTCTTCTTCTTCAGCAAGATCAATAATTTTGGCAGGAAATTCTTTTCCAATGTAAGTTTTTAATTTAGCAAGAATTTTGTCTTTACTCCCATTTTCTACTCTGGGATAATATTTAGTTGAGAGTTGAGAAACAGGCAGAAATCCAATTACCCCTTCAATTTCTAGTATAAGGCCACCTTTGTTTGCATCTAGAACTCTTGTTTTGATTATTTTTTCTTCTTTCATTATCCTTTTTAATTTATCCCAAACTTGTTTTCTAAAAGCTTTATAGAAGGATAACTCTACATAGCCATCCTCGTTTTCTTCTCCAACAACTTCTGCCTTTACCTTGTCTCCTGCTTTTAATTTAGCCAATGCTCGTTTGTTGCCCCAACATTCTGGTCCCATAACCACGCCAGCACCAAAACTTGGAATATCAATTACAATTTCATTAGTTTGAATAGAAGAAATAACCCCTTCTACTATATCTCCTACTTTAGGAGGGGCAGCTTTCTGTATTTTAAGAAGCTCTTCCATGGTTTGTTTTTTGATGTTGTGAGTTTTAATCATATAAAATATAAAAAGTTGGTAACTGATTCTTTTAAGTACCTTAAGTTCTATTGTACTTAATTTTTTGCAATTTGCAAGTATGGAGTGCATTGTGCTATATTTAGAATGTTGGAGAGCTAGTGCCGTATTAGCTTAATTTTTATGTAATTTAGGTAGTCATCTTATCTTGTTTGTCTGATTCTAATAACATCAAAATTTGTGTAAAATGGTACTATAGCCCCTAGCTCCTGGTCCCTAAAAACCTTTAGTTTTGCATTTTGAATTTATTCTATGGAGATTTCTTATTTAGGTCATTCAAGCTTTCTAATTAAGACTCTACAAGCAACAATTGTAACAGATCCTTTTAATGAGAGTATTGGGATTAAACCTAAAGAAGTTACAGCAGATATAGTTACTATCTCTCATCATCATTTTGATCATGATAACCTAGGGATAGTAAAAGGTGATCCTGTAGTAATTGATGGTCCAGGAGAATATGATCTAAAAGGAGTAGAGATTTATGGGGTTCCTTCTTTCCACGACAAGAGCAAAGGGAGCGAGAGAGGAGGCAACACTATCTTTGTTGTAGAGAGTGAGGAGATAAGACTCTGTCATCTTGGAGACTTAGGGCTTGTTCTTTCAGAAGGAGAAATAGAAAAGCTAGGAGAAATAGATATTCTTTTTACTCCTATTGGTGGAAAGTACACCATTGATTCTGACGAGGCAGTAAAACTTATAAGTCTTATTGAACCTAATATTGTTATTCCAATGCATTACAAAACCGAGGGAATTAATCTTGATATTGATACCATAGAAGATTTTGTTGAAGAGATGGGTATTAAAGATAAGAAGCCAAAAGATAAACTTGTAGTGAAAAAAGGAGGATTTAACGAAGAAGAGACAGAGGCGGTTGTTTTGAAAGTTCAAAATTAAAAGTTAAAAAATTAAAAATAAGAATTGTAAGTTCTTACTTCTTTATCTTTACTTTTTTAATTTTCTTTTGTGCCTGCAAAGAGTAAAAACCTAAAAAATAAAAGTGAAGATTTTATTAAAAAACTTCAGAGTCTCCCTGAGGCGCAAAGGAAGAGAGTTTTGTACTTTGCCATATCAGGAATAATGGTTACTATTATCGCGATTTGGTTTTGGACTCTCCCTGGTAATTTAGGCAAGATTGGAGGAAAAAAGGAGGCAGAAGGTAAGGGTTTTTTTGGAGAACTAAAAGAAATTAAAGAGGGTTTTGTATCTAAGTTAAGCGAGAGCAGAGACAGTAGTACGGATTTTAAAGAAATGTTAGACGATCAAGGCAGTAATAAAAAAGAGGAAGACAGAGGCGAGCCTTATGTTTCTTGGAAAGAAGAAGAGAAAAAAATATCTAGTGTGATTGCCCAAAGCGAGATTGAATCTAATTTATCATTAAGCCAGTCTAAAGCCCAGGAGAGTGTTACTGTTAAAATAGACAGAGTTGAAGTATCAGCTAATAAGACTTATGTTTACTTATATATTACAAACGAAAGTCACGAGAGATTAACCTTGCGTAAGAAAGACAATGTTATTTTAATGCAAGAAGGAAAAAGTCTTCCTGAAATTATTTTTGACGAAAAGACTGCCCCAAAAGAATACATTGTTCCTGATCAAATATCACCAGAAAAAAAACAGGCTGGTGTTATGGGCTTTAGAGGAAAAGTCGATCTTCTTAAACCTTTTAGGTTGGAGTTTAGAGGAATTCATTATGGTTGCGTAGAATGTTCAAGGCAGAACTTTGTGCTAGAGATAAGTTGATGGGTTAGGAATTAGCTTGTAGTCCGCAGCGGATTATCTTTTTAGATTTTAATCCTGCAAGGACATACTACACGCACTAAGCGTTGTAATACGTACAAGCTAATTCCTAAATTTTTGATTCCTAATTCTTTCAGTCATAGGCTGATCTGCCGCGGAACGTTCTATGTCCCGTGGCGGAAATTCTTTTTTTAATATTAATAAGACATTACTGAATGAGCAAGATAATCGAAAACAGAAACCAAGGAGTCTTAGGAGGTATTGATAGAATCAAAAAGACATTTATTTCCCAAGAAATGGAAGAGTCATACCTAGATTACTCTATGACTGTAATTGTACAAAGAGCCCTTCCTGATGTAAGAGATGGCTTGAAGCCTGTACAGAGGCGTATTTTATATGCTATGCATAATTTGGGACTAAATTTCAATGCTAGGTTTAGAAAATCAGCAACTATTGTCGGAGAGGTTTTGGGCAAATATCATCCTCATGGGGACATTCCAGTGTATGATGCTTTGGTGCATTTAGCACAGGATTTTAAACTTCGTTATCCATTAATTGCAAGTCAAGGAAATTTTGGTTCCATGGACGGAGATGAACCTGCTGCTATGCGTTATACTGAGACGAAGCTTTCTAAAATCGCATCAAGCGTACTTGTTGATATTGAAAAAGACACAGTTGATTTTATGCCGAATTTTGATAGCACCCAGAAGGAACCTAAGGTTTTACCATCGACCCTTCCCAATCTTTTAGTAAATGGCACTATGGGAATTGCTGTTGGAATGGCGACAAATATTCCTCCTCATAACATTTCTGAAATTTGCGATGCTGTAGTTTCTCTTATTGATAATCCTGATGCTACTTGCGAAGATCTTTTAGAATATGTAAAAGGACCTGACTTTCCTACCGGAGGAATAATTTATAATTTTAAAGATATTAAGCAAGTCTATGCTACAGGCAGAGGAGGAATAACCACCCGAGCAAAAGCAGAGATTATAGAAAATAGAAAAGGAATGTTTCAAATTATAGTCCACGAAATTCCTTTTCAGGTAAATAAAGCAAGTTTAATTGAGAAAGTTGCCCAGCTTCATAAAGAGAAGAGAATTTCTGGCATTAAAGATATCAGAGATGAGTCTAACAAGGAAGGCGTAAGAATAGTAATTGATTTAAGAAAAAATGCATTTCCTAAAAAAGTATTAAATAAACTTTTTTCTCTAACCGAGCTTCAGACTAAGTTTCATGTTAATATGACTGCTCTAGTTTCTGGTATAGAGCCAAGAGTATTGAATTTGAAAGTGGTTTTGGAAGAATACCTAAAACACAGGAATGAAGTTATTATCAGAAGAACAAAGTTTGAGTTAGAAAGAGCCAAA
>PFNU01000141.1 GCA_002792135.1 bacterium (Candidatus Torokbacteria) CG_4_10_14_0_2_um_filter_35_8
TACCATCTAAGTTTTAACGTTAACTATTTGATTTACACTTATCAAGTTATAATCTTCAAGAAGTTTCCCTAAATTACTAATAACTACTTTTCTTTCTTTACGAAAAGAATGAATTACTTTATTTTCTCCAACATAAATTCCAACGTGTCTTCCTTTTGTTTCTTTGTTTCTCAAGAAAATTAAATCTCCTGACTTTGCATTCTCCAAATCAATTTGTATCCCCACTTTCATTTGGTCTAAAGTATGCTTTGGTAAAATTATTTCTGCTTCCTCCCAATATACGCGTTGAACAAAATCAGAACAATCTATTCCTTCTCTTGATGCTCCTCCCCAAAGATAGGGTACTTTTAGATAAGATTTCGCTCTTTTTATAATATCATCTCGACTTGCTTCGGAGCCTGCTATCCTATCTTTTTTTGCTATTTTCAAGCCTTTCCAATAATTTTTAGTCTCAACCTTAATAATATCCTTCTCTTCAATCCACCCTAAAGTCAGATCCCAAAGCTCTATAAGATAAGAATTGCCTTTTTTATGAATTATTTTAAAAGGAATGTCGCTAGATACAATCTGAGCTGTAAATTCTTTTTGAAAAGGATCTCGATAAATATTAGTAAGACGTCCTACCCTCCCCCAACCGAAGATGGGTTTAGCTTTAGGGTTACTTAAAACTTTAATTTGCTCTTGAAAGCTAAAACCTTGTAATCTTTCAATAATATCTTTTTTTTGTTTTGGTAGCAGGACTTCTCCTTTTAATACCAATTCCGAATCACTCTTTTCTATAACATCAACATCAAAAATAACCGTTTGGTAGCGGGATTGGTAGCCTTTTTTGAGATTTTGTAATATTTTCTCAATTTTCTCTTTTTTGTTACGCATTTGTTAACATCAATTCACTTTAGACGTTGCGGTAGAACGTTGCAATGCAACGTTCCTACAGGTTCCTACAAGCTACAAACTAATTCATTTTGCATTTTAAATTTTGAATTTTTAATTTATCTCACTAGCCCCTGGTCCCTGATACCTAATTATTCCAATAACCGACAACATTCTTCTTTTAGTTGGCTTTCTTTTATCAGAAATCTCTCTAGTATAGTAGCAAGAGGGGTATTTGTCATGCTCACAGCAAGTACAAATTTTCGAGTCCTGAATATTTTCAGGTAAAACTCCAACTCCAGTAAGTTGAATCTTAATAGCAGAGATAATATCTAAAAACTTTCTGTTTTTCAGACCAAAAAACTTATTATTATGAACTTTTATAACCTCTTTTTCAAATACATCTGAAAATTTCTTTAACCTTTCTGGAACTTCTGTAAGATCATAGCAACAACTTCGAATACCCGGACCCAATAGAACTTGTAAATCTTTAGAGTCAGAATCAAAGTTTCTTTGCATAACTTTCACTAGCTTTTGACAAACTAAACTTAAAACTCCTGGCCAACCAGCATGTGCAAGACCAACCACTTTCTTCTTAGGATCATAAAAGAAAACAGGAAAACAGTCTGCGGTTCCGATAATAAGAAAAGTGTTTTTTGTAGAAGTTACCATCCCATCTATATTGGCAAGAGAGGAATTACTATCAAAAGCACCCTTTCCTCTATCTTTTTCTGTAACTAAAGAAACTTTACTTCCATGAGCTAAACCTGCAAAAACTGTGTTTTCTAATCTAATTCCTAATCTGGTAAAAAACTTATGACGATTCTTTATAACTTTCTCCTTTAGTACATCATCTAAAAAAACAAGCGTGCCATAACTTAAGTCAGAACATCCACAGACAATATTCTCTTTTCCGAATTTAAATTTCATTTTTAATAAATTTTCTTAGTCAGCAAACTTGACTTTAGTCGAACTCATATCGGACTAAAGTCCAACTTGCTGGCGGGCTTAGACGTTACAGTACAATATCTCTACTCTACAATAACTACAATAACATTCTAAACTCCTACTCCCTATTACCTACAACCTAATCCCTAATTCCCATTCTTAAAATCCCCTATCTTCACAAACCTTCTAATAAACCTATTTAAAAAAGCAACTTCTCCACATCTCAATGCAAAAGCAAGAGTAATATAAGAAAATGCAAAAACTAGACCTGCGCCTAAAGCCTGTATTAATATTCCAATTCCGGTTGTCATATCAACTTTTGGTGCAATAGCATAAAGAGAACCATACGCGAAAATCCCTGAAAGCGTGGATGCCAGCATAATTCTAACAGCGGAATTAATAATTGTGGCATCATTAAGATTACCAACTCTTGTTCTTAAAATCGCGAGTAACAAAAACATATTAACAAAAGATGAAATGGAAAATGCTAGAGCAAGCCCTCCTACTCCCAACACTCGTGATAAATATAAAGCAAGAAAGATATTGCAAAATACAGAAACAACAGAGATTTTAACAGGAGTTTTTGTATCCTGCATAGCATAAAAAGAACGTGCAAGAAGGGGAACAAGACTTTGCGCAAAAAGACTTAGGGTAAAAAAGCCTAGTGCAGATGCAGTACGACGAGTATCTTGCCAGTCAAAATGTCCTGCACCTAAAATAATCCTTACAATTTGTGCTCTCAAAATAAGCATAAGAACACTTATTGGTACGACTAAGAAAAGAATCTGTCTAAATGTCTTAGAAAAAGTATTGACAAATTCCTTTGTTCTTTTTAAGGAAAAGGTCTCAGACAAAACTGGAAAAGAGGCAATAGCAAAAGAAATCCCAAAAAGACCCAAAGGTATACTTTGTAAATTATTGGCAAAATTATAAACGGAAACTGCACCACCAGAAAGTGTAGAGCCAATAATAGTACTGATAGTCAAATTAATCTGATGCACAGCAAGTCCTAGACTTCTTGGGATCATAAGCCTTCCTATCTTCCTTACCTTCTTATTTTTAATATCAAAAATAAAACTATATCTAAAACCAAGATGGACAGTTGCGATAAGTTGAACCACCATATGCAGAAAAGCACCCAAGACCACTCCCAAGGCCAGACCCAAGTTTCCAAAAGTGGGAACAAACACAAGCACTCCAAAAATAATCCCTAAATTATAAAAAATAGGAGCGATACTATATGCTAAGAATTTCTTAAAAGAATTAAGAATTGCTCCTGCAACGTTTGATATTCCAAAAAGAATCGGTGACAAAAGCATAATTCTTGCAAGATCCACTGTAAGCTCTCTTTTTTCAAGGGAAAATCCTGGGGTAATCAGCTTGATAAAAAATGGCATAAAAATAAAAAGAACAAAGGAAGATACTAGGAGAACAAAAATTATGATATTTAAAATAGAGTTTGCAACCTTGAAAGCCTCTTTTATTCTTTTGTGAGAAATCAAGTCGGTGAAGATTGGAATAAAGGCTGCAGATAGTGCTCCAAGTACTAAAAGATTAAAAATAAGATCAGGAATTCTAAATGCTGCAAAATAACTATCAAGAATATCCCCTGCTCCAAAGTGAGAAGCAAAGATCCTATCTCTTACCATACCTAAAAAACGACTCGCAAAGGACATTACCGCAAGAAGTAAGGCTGATTTGGTAATTGAAAAAGCTTTATTGTTCTTAGTCACGGGGTTAAATTCTAGATTAAAGCTTTTGATTGTATCAAAAAAACATAAGAAATAACAACCAGTTTGAATTATGAATTATGAATAAGGAGTAAGGGGGCTTTACTTCAAACACAAAATATAACGTAAAGCATTCCAAGTCTTTCTTTATTATTACTGAAAAGATACGACATTGTGTCGTTTTCCAAGAATCCTAAAATATAGCCTCCATTCTTAAGGAGAAAATATCAACAATCTACTTCTTTTTTTATAAAAATTAGGTTTTCTAATACTCTATTCGATTATTATAACACCATATAAAACAGCAAAGATTACCCCCGCTTCCACAATCCATAATTCCTGATTCGTAATTCCTGATTCATCACGTATTACGTGATTCATTACTCGCAAGGCAGCAGACCTCTGCTTAACACATTAAATTAAGACAATTCACATCTTCTGGTATTCACCTACCAACAACAAATCCAAACACTTTATCAGTATCCAATACGCCTTTGTAGTAAACTTCATTATCACTCTTTTTTTCTACATCAGAAGATTTCCATAAAACTTCCCAATCTCTCGGATAGGAAATATTACTCTCAAAAACAACATTATCTCTTCCCGGCTGTTTTTGGATAACTAGCGAATAACTGTCAACTGGTTTTTCGTTATTAAGATTTAAAATAAAAGGAAGTTCGTATCTAACTGTAACCCTTTTTATTTCTTCTACGTTCAATTCAAGCCAATTACCAAAAACAGTATAGCCTGACTCTTCAAAAATATCTGTATCACTTTCAAGATCTTTTTTTACATTACCAAATATTTTTTCTAAATCAGGATCTTGAACATAATACTCAAACTCTGCAACAGAAAGTTTATCACGTGCATCTTTATAGGAAATTTCCGAAAACCCTTCCGCAGAGATAAGAGTGCTTCCTTTAGGGACGAAAATTCTCATATAATGTAAATTTCTTCCATTTGGCCATCCGGGATCCCCTGCATTCTCTCTTATTACAGTAACTTCATTGATAATCTCGCCATTATCTGCAATTTGAACCTTATGTTCAATTTTTTCTTCTATCATTAAGTCGTTTTTCATTCCTCCAATATTTGTCTGTACTACATTTAAGTAATCTTTAGGAGCTTCCTTTACCTCTCCTGCTATACCAAGAAGTCTTGCTTTATCTTGAATCTCTTGGTTTTCAAAGAAAAAGAGAATGTGTTTTTTCTGCATTAGCTCTATAAAATTATCTACCACATCCACCCACCTAGCAGAAGAAATTTCTTTAAACTTTTTAACAAGACGGGGAGCAAGAAGCGAAATAATTTTCTTATGTCTTAAAAGATCTTCTTTATCTCTCACGAGCTCAGGATCCATATGCAGGGTTTCTTTGACAAAATTTTCTGAGTCTATCGTAAGATCAAGTTCAGGAAGGTAAATCTCACCAGTTACTTTCAAAAGTTCTATTGCAACTTGAGGAGTAATAGCAATCATTCCATCAGGCTTCTGCCTCCCGCAATGCTCATACATCCAAGAAATTTTCTTAGCTGATAAAGGAAAGTCTAGAAACCAATTAGCATCTTGGAGCATCCATTTATCATTAACGCGAGCGATTGGCGGGGGAGGAACAATTTTTGTATCAACCAAATGAGAAGGATTATAAATGTTATCTACTTTAAGTTCTTTTATCTGAAAATTCTCAGTCCTTAATTCTCCATACGTGCCAATAAAACCCCCTGTTGCTCTCATTTGAGCATTGTTTTGGAAAATAAGCAAGAAAAATTTAGGCTCTTCTCTCCCCAAAACCTCAGAAAATACCTCTGAAAAATCTTTGACAAATAAAAGGCTCTTTCTTAATCTTGGAAGTTCTTCCTGCAAAGTAACTACCTGTTCCCTTATATCTTCCGGTAAATCTCTGGCATCAACTTGAGAAAGCTCCCCCTGAATTCCACTAAGATAATTTAGGCTAATACTTAAGTTCTCTTCGCAAGAAGCTATAAATTCCGAAAACTCCATTTCTTTTGTCGATGCACCTAATACCGTTGGGTCTCTTTCACCTAAAACCAACTCTTCATTTTCAGAAGAAAAAGCTAAAGGAACATAAGGAGAAGAAAGGACTGGGTTAAGACCCAAAGAAAGATGATACCCCATTGACGACAGTTTCTCTCCGGCTTTAACTAGGTGTTTTCCTGATTTAATCTTTTTCCCTTGAGGAAGAATTTTCACAAGATAGGAAAAATCATTTTCTACTTTTTGGACTTGCTTGTGAATAGATTCAAAAATATTTTCGGCTTCGGCAAATTCCTCTTGTGCCATATTGAGCCTCAAACCTTCAATGTTGTTCTTAGCTTGCTCTAGGTGAGAATAGGCAAGATCAGCCTGGGAATAAATATTTTCTTTTTTGTTAATTACATCTCCATAAAGATTAAAAATCCCAAAACTAGAGTAAATTAAAAGACATATGACAACAAAAACAAGGATACTCTTATTGATAACAAATTTTTTGGGAAAGACAAGATTAATTTGAGAACGAGAATGAAAAATAGGCGGCTTCTTATTAAAACTAAAGATATCAATAAACTTTCTCTTTTTAGAGGGTGAACTAACTGTAGAAGGTTTAACTTTAATGAATCTAGTTCCTTTTTTGTATTTTGGTCTTATAATCAACCTTTTCTTGTTTTTAGCAGGACCATAAGATTCATACTTTTCTTTGATATCAGCATTAAGTTTCTCCTCTACTGGTATAGAATAACTTTTTCCTCTTACGTCAAAGAAGCTCAGTTCTATTTTCTGAGGTTTTTGGAAAATTTTTGGTACAAGATGAATGTCAAAGAATTTTTTAATAGGTTTTTTTGACATTAAAAATGAATGAGGAATTAGGAATTAGGAATTTCCGCTCCGCCTGAGGCGGACGGATCAGCCTAGGGCTGAAGGGACTTTGGATTCAAGAGTAAGTTAGGAATTCTCCAAGTATTACAGGAATGAGATGTGGTATTCCCCTCCTTACCAAGGAGGGGCTAGGGGAGGTTCTGGAAATTGGCAGCTTTTAGTACTTAGGTTTCTATTTGTTAGTTATCACTATCTAGATCTCTTCAAAAACCTTCAGCAATTGCCTCGCTCCTTCTTTCCAACTAAACTTGCTTGCTTGCTTAAATCCCCTTTCTATCAAGGTTTTTCTTAAATCCTTATCTTCTAAAAGTTCTTTTATTGCTAAAGTAAGTTCGCTAATCTTGTAGGCATCGACCATGAAACCTGCGTTTCCTATTACTTCTGAAAGAGAAGAATTATTGGAAGCAACAACTGGTGTGCCGCAAGCCAAAGCTTCAAGCACTGGTATACCAAAGCCTTCATAAAAGCTTGGGTAGACAAAAACTTCTGCTAAACTTAAAAGGGCAGGCTTATCTTTTTCATCAATGTATCCTGTTAAGATTATATCATCTTTAGAGTCAGGTTGAAATAAAGCTTTTTCTACTTGTCTAAACCGCCAGGCTTTTTTCCCAGCAATAACTAATCTCACATCCTTATTATACTCTTTTTTTAATTTTTCGAAAGCATGGATGGTTGCAAGATGGTTTTTTCTTGGCTCAATATTACCTAACTGCAAGATAAACTTCTCTGGTAAATCATATTTATCTCGGACTTTAGCTAATTTCTTTTTGCTAGTTATGGGTTTAAATTCTTTTCCACAAGCAGGGTAGATTACTGTGGTTTTGTCTTTTGGAACTTTATATAAACTTATAAGATCATTTCTTGAAGATTCTGAGTCAGTAATAATATACTCTGGGGTGTTTGCTTCTTTTCTAGGAGCAAGCTTGTGAAAAATCTTGTTTTTCAGCTTAAAAAATTCTGGATAATATTCAAAAGAAAGATCATGGATAGTAGTAACTTTTTTACAAGAAGAGGATATAGGTAAAATATGGAAAAATGGGGTAAAGAAGATATCTATCTTTTCCGGCATTACTCTCTCATCTATCTTTGGATAGTTAAAAAGAACCCCTGACAAAGCAATAATTTTTTTAGGATAGAAGGAGAAAACTTTTTTTACATTGGAAAAATCAAAAGAAGGTAGGTCCTCCGGTTCTTCTCGCATCTGGTTATACCACAAAAAATACTGATTTTTCTGATCAATTTCAAAAAGACTCTCCATTAAGTGAATTGCATACCATTCCACTCCTGAATACTTTCCTTGGATAAGCACACGACAATCTATTGCGATATTCATTATATAAGATCAATAATTATTTGCTTTTTTAATATTATTATAAATAAAATTAACAAGCAATATAGTTTAATGCGGCTGAAGGCAACACGACATCGTGTCGCCTTCAGTTTTGACAAACTCCTTAAATTTTCTCCTAAAATTTTCAACATCAAACTTTCTTACGCTTCTTCTTATAACTTCTGAATTAAACTCCATTGTATCAAATCTTTTTATAGCTTCAACCAAACTCTTGGGACACTGCTTATCAAAAAACAAACCTGATACCCCTTCTTCTATAGTCTCAGTTGCACCTCCTTTTTTATAAGCAATAACCGGTCTTCCTGATGCCATGCATTCTATGGCGGTCAAACCAAAATCTTCTTCCTGAGGATAAATTAAAGCTCTGCAGGAAGAATACAGTTCTCTTAATCTCTTATTAGGTACCCAATCTAAAAATTCTATCTTCTTTCCTGCAATTTTTTGTAAATAAGATTTCTGACTGCCTGTACCGACAATTTTTAAGGGGAGCCTTAGTTCATTAAAAGCATAAATTGCAAGATCGACTTTTTTGTGAGGGCGTAGGCGAGAGGGGAGTAGGAAATAGTCTCCCCTTTTTTTTGAAATTTTGAATAGGGGAGTGTCAATTCCTGGATAAATTACTTTGGAATTTCTTTTATAATATTTTTTGATCCGCATTTGGCAAGTTTTTGAGACAGAGATAAGCTTATCAACTTGGCTAACACAATTTGTATCCCATTTCTCCATTTCTCTTAAATAAGCACTTACTACCCCCTTCATACCAAAGGGAATTTCTTTTAAATAAGACTCTCGATCTACCCAAAGAAACCTTGTTGGTGTGAAAAAATAACAAATATGTTTTGCATCTTTTCTTTTCTTAATACCTTTAGAAAAAACATGATTAAAAGAGATTATTAAGTCAAACTCTGATAAATCCCATTTCCTGACAATTTTAGGCCATAACAAAATCAGCTTTCGATAATTACTTTTTATAAACTTAGATTTTTGCAAAGAGGAAGTATGAATTCTGGGTTCTAGATCTTTAAAAAAACTCTTAGTTCTTCCGCGATCATAAAGCAGAGTATAAACTTGAGCATTAGGAAAAAGATCACAAACTTCTTTAAAAACCTTCTCCCCTCCTCCTAAAACCATTAGGAAATCAAATATTATGGCGATTTTTTTCATATAATGCTAATGAAATATATACCTAAAAGTATCCTTGCTTTACAACAATACATTCAACCGTAAAGCTGCAAATGTCGAATTAAGAATCATGAATCACGAATTCTAGATATGCAATAAAACAGATAGACGAGAGTTCTGCTTTCACCCTAGCGTTTCAGAAGGCCTCTCTCAATACTTAAACCTTCAACTCTCCATTCCTAATGCCCCAATAACCCAATATCCTAACCTCCTAACTTCCTATGTCTTCTTCCTCCCAAACATCCTAAAAGGTGTCTTAAGCAATATCTGCAAATCCAAAATCATACTCCAATTTTCCATATAAAAAGTATCAAGCTTTATTTCTTCTTCAGAGTCAAGATCTGATCTTCCAGAAATTTGGGCAAGACCGGTAATCCCTGGTTTTATTGACAATATTCTTTTGTAATAATCTTTGTATCTGGCAACCTCTCTTAGCTGATGAGGACGAGGTCCTACAAAGCTCATATTACCTATTAGAACATTAAATAATTGGGGAAGTTCGTCTAAACTTGTTTTCTCTAAGAAATTTCCAATTTTTGTATTACGAGGATCTGGGTAAATTTTGTACAAAGGTCCTTTTCTTTTATTTGTTTTTTTAATTAATTTTTTCTCAAATTCCTCTGCCCTTTCACCGCCATATTCTTCACCTGTGCAATATTCAAGTTTCATTCTTCTAAATTTATAAAGAAAAAACTTACCCTTTGCGCCTTCCCTTTCGTTCTTATAAATTACAGGCCCTTTTTTATCATCTAATTTTATTAAAAGAGCAATAACAAGCATTGCTGGAGAAAAAAGGATTAAAGCTACCAAAGAGACTATAATATCAAAAATTCTCTTATAAAATCTTCTCCATCCTTCAAGGGGGGTTTTTTTAAGCTCAATAATAGAAACACTGCCAATGACCTCCATCTCCATCCAAGAGGTTCTTGTCTCAAGAAGCGAAGGAGCAAAACGAAAACCAAGCTTGTTCTCTTCGCAAAAATCAATTAGTAATAGAATTTTTTTCTTAGGTAGTTTTGATCCTAAATACCAAACTTCATCTAAATTCTTTTTAGAAATATTTTTAATTTTTTTAAGAAGGTATTTTAAACTCTCAGTGTCTTTTAAACGAAAGCTTATTTGGTAACCCAAATACGGATTAGCATTAATTTCTTCTTCTAAAACTTTCTCCTGCTTCCCTTGACTTTCTATTAAAGCAATTCTCTGGAAACCTATACCAGTTGCAAAAAGGAATCTTTGTAATCTTCTTATTAAAATTCTAAAAATGATAACGAAAATAATACAAGAAATCCAAGAACCTAGAATAATAAATCGTGACGATAAAACTTTAGCTGGAAACATGAAAACAATTAATATTACCCCAAAAATTCCCACTGATACTGCATTTATAACCCCTAAAATCTCACGACTTAGTTTCTCGTTACTTTTTAATGAATAAAGTCCAAAAAATGCAAAAATCAAAATCCAAAAAGGCAAAATCAAAAGTTCTATTTTAATAAAGTCCTGTGCAGAGAGCTCATACTTTGGATAGTAAACACTTAAAAAAAGCTTCTCAGGATGAAAACGGACATAATAGACAAGAAAGGAAGCTAAAAAACATGCGATAAAATCCACAGGAATTCTAATAAGTCCAAAAAGTATTTCAAATCTTTTCATAGAGGTTTTAAATTTATCCAGAGACACAGGAAATTGTGCCCTTACTATTTCTTAAATCATAAAACTCTGAGGTCTTTTTGGCAAACCCCGTAAAACGGGGTAAGCCCCATAAAACGGGGTAAACAAAAAACCAGGCGATGAATAAGCCGGATTTTGTATGGGGGCCCGTAGAACGGGCCAGGCAATCATTTATCTAGGCCCTAAATTACTCCAGGGCTCAAGCGGTTAATCCTCCGTAGCTTCATATGAAGGAGGACACTAACCTCGCACCAGGTAGGGTTTACCACATCCTGATATTGCTACCAAGATAAGAGGATTTTACCCCTCACTTTTCACCTTTTGCCGACAGGCATCCGCCGAAGTCCGCCTGTGGCGGACGAAGGCGAAACCCACCAACTGTATAGTCTCTGTGGCACTTTCCCTAGGATTTGAAATCTTTAAAAGAAGTCTATAGAACTTCTGTTAAAAATTTTTCTCTCGCCAGCCGTTAGCTGGTACCCTTTTTAATGCGCTTAAAGCGCGCATATGGTGTCCGGACTTTCCTCCCCTGCACTTATTGCAGTACAGAGGCGATTACCTTATTGCCTAGTTTTTTGCAGATATAGTATATAATAATAATGGACTTTTGTCAAAAATGCACTCTATACCATTCTTTTCAAAGTTTTTATAGCTTCTTCTGTGCTATCAAACGGACCGACTAACCTTCCTTTTTTAATATCTTTATCCGCCTCTTTCTCTATTTTCTGCCATCTTTTACTCCAATACCACATCTGATCTTCAATAATATTTTGTTTAATATCTGTGTTCTTTATTCTTTTAAACTTCATAGTATCTTCTTATTTAAATCAAATTAAATAAGCTAATTAGAATCTGAACTCTTTTTTTATTCTTGGGTTCCTCAACAAAACCAGAATATACCATTTTACGGTTTCTTTTAAATCTAATTCTAGCTTGCTAATCACCTTCCTCTATTCTTTATTCGTGATTCATGATTCATGATTCTTTTTTGAATTTTACATTTTTAATTTTTAATTTTATTGTCAATCGCCTCATTAACTAATTTATCAGCCCCTTTATTCTCTTCTCTCGGAACACCTCGAAAAACAACAGAATCAAAATTATCTAAAAGTTCTCTTGCTTTAATATGTAAGGATTTTACATTATTACTCCTTACTTTCCACCCAGAAGACATCTGTCCTACTAAGAGTTCCGAATCAGAAAATATTTCTAAATTTTTTGCCTTCAGTTTTTTTGCCTCTTTGAACGCCAAAACCAAAGCCTCATACTCTGCTTGATTATTTGTCTTTGTTCCGAGAAATTTGCTTTTCTTTAAAATAATCTTTCCTTGTTCATCTTCAATTATAATCCCAATTCCAGCGGGTCCAGGATTTCCTCTTGCACCACCATCAGTATGAATATAAAACTTATTAAACATAATTATTAGGTTAAATTTTAATGTTTCCTAAAATCTCTAATAAAATTCCAAACCTCAAATCCCAAATTACAAACAAACCCATTAGCCTGGGGCTGACAAAATTCAAAACATCCTTTTAAGTGTCATTGCCATTCTATTCCGCCTGCAGCAGAGAAGAATCTTGCAACGTCATTGGACCTGACGGGATCCTTCTCCTCCTTCGCCTGCGGGCTACGGAGGATCAGGATGACGTGGTGTTTGGCAGGCGTTTTTTGGGCATTAGTCATTCAGTCATTGGGATTTGATTAGAAATTGCTAATTGGAAATTGGACATTTGCAACCTCAATTCACAAATCAAAATTTCGGACTTAGAATTTATCTCACGACAAAATCTACCATTCTAAGTTCTAGCCCCCTTGCCCCATTCCACTCATCACATATCAAATTAAACACCAAATCAATCCTTTTACCGATTCTTAAACTAGCACATTTTTCTACCATATTAAAGCCAATGGCTTTAAAATAACGACTATTCTTTTTAATTTCCATCTTAAGATGATTTTCAGCTCGACCCACTCTTCTCAAATTCACAATTTCTACATTTTTAATTAGAAATTTGGGTTCAGGGTTTCCTTCTCCAAAAGGTTCAAGCCTTGCGACATCATCAAACAGTTCTATATTAAGACTTTTTTCTTCCACTTCTTTTTCTATTTTTAAAACTTCTTTTAAATCCTGAGGTTTAATTTTTTTATTAGCAATTTTAGTAATTTTCTTTTTAAACTCTTCAAAATTCTTCTGCCTAATGTCCATTCCTGCTGCTTGACTATGTCCACCAAACTCCAGTAATAAATTAGAGAGTTTTTCTAAGGCTTTAGTAATATGAAAGGTAGGAATACTCCTTGCAGAGCCTGTTAAAATATTTCCTCTTTTCTCAAAAATTAATACTGGTCTAGAATACTCTTCCATAATTTTTCCTGCAACAAGTCCACAGATCCCTGAAGGCCAATTCTCATCATAAGCAATCAAAATTTTTGGAATGCGTTTTGCTTTCTTTGTTAGTCCTAACTTCGCCTTTGCTTCCCCTATAATTTTATTTACTAAATCCTGCCTATTAACATTTAAAATATTAAGCTTTCTTGCAAGCGGCCTCACCTTATCCTCTCTTTTAATATTTAATAAATAATAAGCAGAATTCGCATGATCCATTCTGCCTGCAGCATTAAGCCTAGGACCAATTTGGAAGCCTAGAGTATAAGTTGATAAACTCGATCTTAATTCATCTGCCTTACTAATTTTTCTAACTTTATCCTCAACTCTAATTCCTGCAAGATTCATAAGTTCCCTTAAACCCAATCTTTGAGTTTTTTCTAAAACCTTTAAACCATATTTTACAAAAACTCTATTCTCAGAAATAATTGGCGCACAATCACAAACAGTGCCAAGTGCCACAAGATCCAAAAACCACTTTTCCCGTCCTTGAGAAATATCAACTTTAGGAATATTTAAAGGCTTCTTTGCTTTTAATTTTGAAGCAAACTTAGAATCACTTGCAGCTCTAATTAAAGCCTGACTTAACTTAAAAGCAATTCCCACACCTGTCAACTCTTTAAATGGATACTTACTATCTTTTCTTTTAGGATTAATTATTGCAAGAGCCTTAGGAAGTTTTTTTCGACAATGATGATGATCAGTGACAATTATTTTCATTCCAATCTTATTTGCAAGTTCTATCTCTTTAAAATCTGTTACTCCTAAGTCCACTGTGATTATTAAATCCGTTCCATTCTTTTCTAAACCCTTGATTACTTTCTCGTTTAATCCATATCCTTCTTTAATCCTATCTGGAATATAAACTGAAACTTTTGCTCCTAGTCTTTTTAAAGTCTCCGATAAAACTACAGACGCAGTAACCCCATCCACATCATAATCTCCAAAAACAACAATCTTTTTCTTTTCTTTAATAAATTTAAAAATCTCCCTGATAACTTTCTTTATATCAGGAAGTAGGAGAGGATCGTATAGATCCTGTCCAAAATCAGGAAGCAGAAAATGATCCACCCCTTTCTGAGTTGTAATCTTTCTATTATAAAGAAGCTGAACTAGGGTAGGATTTAGTTCAGGAAATCTATCTAAAATTTTCTTTGGAACCTTTGGGAGGACTTTCCAGGTTTTTTGAGTTTTTGTGGACACAATTAAATTCAAAATCTAAAATTTAAAATGCAAAAATAATGAGTAAGCTGAAGAAATGCGAATGATACGAATGCTATGCGAATCCGCCTGCGGCGGACGAATATCTGTACGAATTCTGCTAAACACCTCCGTCATTCTGATCCGCCCGCGGCGGAGAAGAATCCCACTGAATCTTGCAACGTCTTTTACCGCACGGGATCCTTCTCTGCCTTCGTCTGCGGACTTCGGCGGATCAGGATGACGTGGCGTTTGGCAAAAGATTCTTCTGTCGCGGACCTTTTAGTATCTCTTCAGCTTTTTCTAAAATCTTTCTCGTCTCTTTATATTCAATCTTTTTCTTTGCCTGCCTAAAACTTACCCATTTAAATTCTACAAAACCTTCTTCTTTCTGTAGCTTGGGCTTCTCTTTTCCTACAAATTTAAAAAGAAAATAATGGACAAATTTATTGTGTAAAATATTCTTTTCTTTTTCCATCTTAAAAAAATAATGCTCTTGTCCTATCTTCTCCTCTGTTTTTAGGTGTTTTAAGCCAGTCTCTTCTGATACCTCTCTTTTTGCAGCATCTTTCAAAGATTCTTCCTTTTCAATCTGACCTTTGGGAAGAGTCCATCTTTTTTCGGTTTTAATCAATAGGATCTTTGGTTCGGTCTTTGTCTTTTCGTAAATTATGCCTCCTGCACTAATGTCTAGAATGACTTTGGGTTTCTTTTTTGTTTTGTGAGGTTTGTTCATGTTGCGAATTAGGAATGGAGGATTAATACCGCTGTAGTAGGAACGTTGCAATGCAACATTCTCCTTAAGCTTTGTGCAGATAGTTACAAAATAATATCTATTCTGAGAATAATCATAACCAGGAAGACGGTATTGCTTTTGGTATTTATAGGACATGGGGTTAAAAGGTTTTTTGTCATAAATATTCTATATTCCATATTCTAAATTCTTCATTCTCAATTCCCTAGTAGCCTAGTAGTCCTAGTTGCCTAGTAGCCTATTCTTTATTTCCCTTGCGATCATCAATTCCTCATCAGTCTTAACAGCAAAAACCTTTACACCTTTTAAAGAGTTTTTAATATCCTTTATAATTTTGCTTCTAATTAATCTGCTTCTAAAACCAATGGCACCAGTAAAAACTAGAGCATCTACTCTGGATAGAACAACTAAGTAAGACCCGATGTATTTTTGAATTCTATAGACATACATATCTAGTGCTAATTTCGCTTTTTTATTACCCTGTCTAACTTTGGTTAAAACCTCTTTCATATTAGATGTTCCACAGATTCCTTTCATACCGCTTTCATAATTCAACATTTGATCTATTTTTTTAAAATCCCATTTTTTCTTCCTTGTAAGATAAATCAAAATTCCAGGATCAATATTTCCACCCCTACTCATCATCATTAAACCCTCAAGAGGAGTGAAACCCATTGATGTATCAATTACTTTTCCTTTTTTAATAGCTGAAATACTTGCACCACCTCCAAGATGAATAGTAATTAAATTTAAATCTCCCAACTTCTTACCAAGTTTTTTAGCAACTTCTTCGGAAACAAAATTATGGGAAAGTCCATGAAAACCAAAGCGTTCGATTTTTAACTTTCTGGTTAATCTCCAAGGAAGGGCATAAAAGTTTGCTTTATCTGGAATCGTGGCATGAAAAGCAGTATCAAAACAAGCAACATTTTTTACCCTCGGCAAAAGCTCTATGCAAGCCCGAATTCCAGCCAGATTTGCAGGATTATGAAGTGGTGCAAGATCAGAAAAATTTTCTAACTCTTTTAGAACTTTTTTATTAACTACTGTTGGCTTAATAAACTTCCCCCCTCCATGAACAACCCTGTGGCCGATAGCTTTAATCTCCTCAATATTTTTAACTTCCCGTAAAGCCTTTCTCACTGCCTTTTTATGATCAGTAATGTGTTCAAAATAATTCTCCTGAATAAGTTCTAGGGAATTAAGGCCAAAGAGTTTATATTTTAGAGAAGTGCTGCCGGAGTTTAAAACTAAAATTTGAGACATAAGATAATTTTAAGGCTTTAAAAAATAATTTAAAGTGTTATAATCTTTATAGCCTGGGTAAAAGGGGGTATATAAAAATGAGACTATTTGGATTATTATTTGGGAGAAGAACTACGAGAGATAAATCCAAAACACCTGAAACAAAAGACGAGTTGGTTAAGAGGCTTGTGACTCTCTTATTAAATGAAGGACAAGCCGAACTCGCGAACATAATCAGCCAAGAGCCAAAAGATAAAATAATAATAGAGGCACAAGATGGCAAGATTATTTTTCGCATTACACCGATTGAAGGAAGGGGAAAAAGGATTACGGTTCAGACTGACCAAGAATGTACAAAGCTCTTAACTTCGTAAAAACTGCCCGGGCTTTTTTATTTTTCTAAAATAATTCCTACTCCTTCATTGACAATTCCTGCGGCATTTCCTTCATCAGTATCAATATGCACTGCGAGTTTAAAATCTTCATTTACCCTTACTTCAACATTATTAAAAACTAATCCTCTTTCACCCCCTATTTCTACAGAAATCTTATCACCACTATCTATTCCTAAAATTTCAGCATCTTTAGGTGATGTATGCAAGTGCCTTTTAGCAACTATAAGGCCTTCATTTAAAACTGCCTCTCCAGCAGGACCTATTACTCTAAAACCAGGAGAGCCTTCAATATTACCAGAAAGCCTAAGAGGAACATCATATCCTAGTCCCAGAAAAAACGCATCTGTTCTAGAAATCTCCACTTGAGCATACTCTCTACAAGGACCAGTCACTCTTATGCTATCAAAACTTTTCAGCATACCTTTATCATCCTTAACTTCGATTTTTACTATCTCTTTTGCAGCAAACTGCCCTGGTTGAGACAAGTCTTTTAACTTTTCCAGCTCGTACCCTTCTCCAAATAATTTTTGTAAAACATCACAAGAAAGATGAATATGACGAGCGGAAACCTCTATAAGGACTTCATTAGCCATAAATGTAAGTAAATTAAAAATTAAAAATGCAAAATTAAAAAATAGTTTATGAATCTAAGACAATACAAACGATACGAATGCTTTGCGAATAGGACACGAATAACTGTACGAATTATATGTGAACCAAGGAAGAATTCGAAATTAAAGATAATACAAGCATAATAAGTCCTAGTAGCCTAGTTACCTAGTAGCCCTAGTAGCCTAACTTTTCACCCACTTTCTCTCTTTCTCTATAATTTCGTTTCTTGTCAGAAGTCCATTTTGAGCTCCAAATTCTCTTACTACACCAGCGCCATTTAAGACTCCCCAGTGTAAAGCTTTCTTTATATCTTCACCGTTAATAATTATACTTGCAAGAAAAGCAGCAGAAAAAGCATCACCTGCGCCAAGAGTACTTACTTCTTTTACTGGATACGATGGAGTCTTAAAAAATTTATTTTCAAAACGCGCAAAAGCACCTTTTTTCCCATCTGTAATAACAGTAATTTTAGAACCAAGGAAAGATAAAGCCTGGGTGAGACTTTGAAAATTTCTTTTCTCAAATTTCTTTCCGAGAATTTCTACAGCTTCTTCTCTATTTACAATAAAGCAATCGGTCACTTTTACAAATCGGGACATTAAACTTCCCTCTTTCCAATTTTCCTTAAGCTCAGTAGCTCCTGGATTCCAGGCAATTTTAATTCTGGGATGGTCTTTTTTAAACTGTAAGAGATCCTTTATAACTCTATTGGATCTGCCACTTAAGTGACTTATAAAAATCCACTGTGCTTTTTGTAAAGCTCCTTTCTTCAAATAAGCCTTACAAAGAAAATCACTTACACCTCGATAAGTAAAAACTGTTCTTTCTCCCAAAGGATCGCTTAGAATAATAGAAAGAGCAGTCTTAAGACCAGCTTTTTTTGTAATTTGGATCAAAGAAGTATCTATTTTCTTTCTATCAAACTCTTTAATAACTGTTTTTCCCATATTATCATTAGAGATAACCCCTAGCGGTACGCAATCTATACTAAGTTTCTTTAAAGCGCAAGCAGTATTTCCCCCACCTCCGCCAGTGGAAAAGAAAACATCCTTTGCTACAATCTTCGTACCAAGATTAAAACAAAGAAAAGGAGCCTCTTTTCCTCTTTTTAAAATTTTCACAGATGATGTTTTGATAAAAATATCGTAGACAATGCCACCGATGGTTATTACTTGAGACATGTGAAAAAATTAAAAATTAAAAATGCAAAAATGAGAACTAGGAACCACCTGCGCTTTGTCATTCCCGTCCCGTACTAAATACGGGATAAACTCCAGCGGGAATCTACATTCAGAGTGATGGATTCCTGCTGGAGTTTACCCCATACTTGATACAGGGCAGGAATGACATTCTTTCTAGTACCTATCCGTCCGAGGCGAACTAGTGCCTTCTTTCTCAACCAAATACGACATCAAACTTCTCCCAGTCATCTCTGCTGGTTTTTCAATCCCCATTAAATTCAAAACCGTTGGCGCAACATCAGAAAGAAACCCTAAGGTAGGAGGAATAAACCCTTCTTCCTTTTTTTCTGGCTCTTGTTTCTTAAAATCACTTCCAACTAGAATAAACGGAACAGGACTTGTATTATGTTTTTTATCCATCTCTAAAGTTTGAGGATCTAGCATTACTTCTGCGTTGCCGTGATCTGCGGTAATCAATGCTACACCATTTTGGGCAAGTACTTCTTTTATAACATCTCCTAAACATTTATCAACTGCTTCACAAGCTTTTATACCAGCAGATATATTTCCAGTGTGCCCTACCATATCAGGGTTGGCGAAATTTACAAGAACAAAAGCATATTTATCCTCTTGAATAGCCTGAATGAGTCTATCGCGTACCTTAAAAGCACTCATCTCTGGTTTTAGATCATACGTGGCTACATCCGGAGAAGGAATAACAACTTTTACTTCCTCAAAAAAACCCTCTTCGTTTCCACAATCAAAAAAATAAGTTACATGAGCATATTTCTCAGTCTCAGCAATATGAAATTGTTTTAGACCCTTAAGACTTACAACTTCAGTAATGGAGTTTTTAATTTCTTCCTCAGGAAAAGCAACTTCACAATTAAGACCTTTTTCATATTCCGTCATAGCAGTAAAGAATATATTTTTAGGCCGTACTAATAGATCAAACTCCTTAAAATCAGGATTTATAAAAGCTTTTGTGATTTGACGCGCCCTATCAGATCGAAAATTAAAAAAGATAATACCATCATTGTCTGAAATTTTAGCAACTAGTTTTTTATCTTTTAAAGTAACAACTATGGGCTGAATGGTTTCGTCATATATTCCTCTGTCATAAAAATCTTGAATAGCAGATAAGGAATCTTGAAAAAAAATACCTTCTCCCAAAACCATAGCTTGATAAGCTTTTTCTACTCTCCACCAATTATTGTCTCTGTCCATAGCAAAGTATCTTCCGGAGAGGGTAGCAATCTTGCCCACACCTGATTCTTCCATGCGTTTTTCTAGCTCCTCTATATAAGAAAGAGCAACTTTTGGCGCTGTATCTCTTCCATCTAAAAAAGCATGCACAAAAACTCTCTCTACATTTTCTCTCTTTGCTAGCTCCAAAAGAGCATAAAGATGATCTTGGTGACTATGAACTCCCCCAGGGCTTACAAGCCCCATCAAATGCAAGCTTGAATTGTGCTTTTTAACATGCTCTACTACCTTTAAAAAAGCTTGGTTCTTAAAGAAAGAACCATCTTTAATACTATTGGTAATCTTTACTACATCCTGAAAAATAATTCTTCCCCCACCCAAATTCATGTGTCCTACCTCAGAGTTTCCAGGCTCTCCCCAGAAAAGACCTACTGCTTCTCCTGATGCTTGCAAGCTAATAAAAGGATAGTTTTCTTTTAAATTATCAAAGTTGGGAGTATACGCAGACTCTACGGCATTACCCTGCCCAGGTGGCGCAAGACCCCAACCGTCTAATATAATAAGGACTATGGGTTTACTCATAAATTTAGCTGTTAGTTTTCTCGTCAAAGATATTAAGTTAGCGAACTTAAGGCTACTAGGTTACTGGGGCTACTGGGAACTAGAGTATTTGTTACTGGGGTCTTTTGACTTTCCTATTATAGTACCTAATGTAGCCATTTATCATTTTAACAAGAGTTGAATATTTTGAGATTAATTTATCCGCTAGTTCTTTATTGATATATTTTTTATCTTTTGCTTCGCAGAGCTTGCTTACTACTTCTAACACTTCCCCTCTTGCAACACTAAAGCAGTAATTTTTTTCTTTAAAATAATATCTACCGTAACCTTCTGCTATATTATTTGCTACAGAAGAAGCCGATCTTCTTAATTGTGTTGATAAATTGAATTTCTCTTTTGGAGGAAATCTCTCTATTTCTTTATGGATAATGAGCATTAAAACATGAGCACCTTTCCATATCTTTAAACCATCAAGACTATATTTATCTTCCTCCATATATTTAAAAGACTTCTAACAATTACCCTAATTTCTAACTCCCTAGTAGCCTAGTAGTCCTAGTTGCCTAAACCATCAAACTCTCCTCCGTTCCTTTCGGTTTCTCAATATGTAAAATATCTAAAATCGTAGGAGCAACATTTGCTAAAACTCCCTTTTTAAGTTTAACACTCTGAAAACTATCAACAAGAATAAAAGGAACAGGGTTTCTAGAATGAGTTGTAGAGGTATCACCAGTGTCAGGATAAATCATTTCTTCAATATTGCCATGATCTGCTGTAATGACGGCTTCACCTTTTTTCTTTAAGATACTGCTCACAAGCTTACCTAAGCATTCGTCAACTACTTCACAAGCCTTAATTCCAGCTTTTAAATCTCCTGTATGACCAACCATATCAGGATTTGCATAGTTTACAACGATAAAATCATAGATACCTTCTTTAATATACTTAACCAAAGTATCTGTTAGTTCAAAAGCACTCATCTCTGGTTTTTCTGCGTAACTTTTGACAATCGGAGAATCAATTTTAATTCTTTCTTCGTGAGCAACAGGATCTGCAAAACCTCCATTAAAAAAATAAGTAACATGAGCATATTTCTCACTTTCTGTAATATAAAGCTGTTTTATGCCCTTTTTACCTAAAATCCTAGGCAAGGTATTCTTAATAGTCCTTGCAGGATAAGCAGTAATGGTATCAAGATCAGGACCAAACTCTGTCATCGCAACAAACAAGATATCGCTAAGTCTTTCTTTTATTTTAAAACCTATAAACTCCCTCTGAGCAAAAGTTTTGGTAAGCTGCCTTGCTCTATCTGAGCGAAGATTAACAAAAACAATAGAATCTCCTGATTTTATCCTCGGTACCATCTTACCATTTTTATAAATCACAGTTGGCTCTATAAATTCATCTCCAATTTTCTTTTTATAATTTTCTTTAATTGCTTTTCTTGCTGAGCTTGATTTTTCCCCTTTACCATAAACTAAAGCGTTGTAAATCTTTTCTGTTCTTTCCCATTTTTTTACTCTATCCATTGCAAAGTACCTTCCTGAAATGGTGCCAATATCAACTTCTATTTTTTCTTTTCTAACAAAATTCTCTAGATCTTTAAGAAACCACAGACCATTATGAGAAGGTGCATCTCTTCCATCAGTAAAAAGATGAAGAACTGCGCCTTTTACCTTATTATCTTTTATAAATTTCAAAATTTTTTTCAAATGGAAGGGGTCTGCATGAGCACTCTGATCTCCTGTAATAAGACTCATAATATGCAGTCGGGACTTCAAAGCCTCGATATGCTTTAAGGCAGCAATAAATGCCGGGTTTCTAAAAAAAGTACCATCTAGAATTGAACAGGAGACGTAACAAGAGTCTTGGGTAATAACCTTTCCAGCACCCAAATTCATGTGTCCTGCCTCAGAATTTCCTATTTGATTATCAGGAAGTCCTACATACTTTCCTGATGCTTCCAGGCTCGTATGAGGATACTCTCTCCAATATTTATCAAAGTTTGGAGTCTTTGCTTGAGAGATAGCGTTTCCTTTTCCAGACGGTGCAAGTCCCCAACCGTCTAAGATTATTAAGACTAAAGGTTTAGACATAAATTTAGCTGTTAATTTTTTCGTTTAAGATACTAGAATTGATAAATTTAAGGTTACTAGGTTACTGGGATTACTAGGAACTAGGGTGTTTGTTAGAATGTTTCTTGGCTTTCTTATTGTAGTACCCAATGTAACCATTTATCATTTTAACAAGAGTTGAATATTTGGAAATTAACTTATTTACAAGTCTTTTGTTGATATAGTTTTTGTCTCTTGCCTCACAAAGCTCACTTATTACTTCTAAAACTTCCCCTCTTGCAATACTGAAGCAGTGATTTTTTTCTTTAAAATAATATCTACCATAACCTTCTGCAATATTATTTGCTACAGAAGAGGCTGCTTTTCTTAATTGTGATACCAGATTAAATTTTTCTTCTTCAGGAAACTTCTGTATCTCCTTATGGATAATCAGCATTAAAACATGAGCACCTTTCCATATCTTTAAACTATCAAGACTATATTTATCTTCCTCCATATATTTAAAAGATTGCTAACAATCATCCTAATTTCTAACTCCCTAGTAGCCTAGTAGTCCTAGTAGTCCTAGTAGCCTAACACTATAGTACAAAACAACATTTTAATCCTTCACTTTCTCTTCAATCCTAAGCAACCTATTATATTTACAAATCCTCTCGCCCCGAGAAAGCGACCCTGTCTTCATATTATTTGTTCCCATGCCTACTGCCAAATCGGAAATAAAGACATCTTCTGTATCTCCTGATCTATGAGAGGTAACTGTAGTAAATTTTTTATCTTGTGCCTTTTTAACAAATTCAAACATCTCTGTTATCGTTCCAATCTGATTTGGTTTAATCAAAACGGAATTAACACAATCTTCTAAAATTGCTTTCTCAAGCCTTTTTGGATTGGTAACTAAAAGATCATCTCCTATTAAATCAATGTTATCACCCAATTTTTCTTTTAACATCTTCCAACCAGAAAAATCATCTTCAAAAAGACCATCTTCTATTTTTGTTATTGGAAATTTCTCTATTAGTTTCGAGTAATAATCAATCAATTTCTCATTACTAAACTTTTTCTTTCCTCCATCTAAAATATATTTTCCGCCTTCATAAAAACTAGTCGCGGCACTATCAACCCCTAAGAAAATTTCTTGTCCTGGTTTGTAACCTGATTTTTCTATGGCTTGCATTATAAATTCTAAAGCTTCTTCGTTTGATTTAAGTTCTGGTGCATACCCACCCTCATCTCCTACATTTGTAGTAAACCCTTTTTCTTCTAAAAGTTTTTTTAGAGTATGGAAAATTTCTGATCCTGCTCGAAGCTGCTCCTTAAAACTTTTGATCTCTTGGGGAATAATCCAAAATTCCTGAATATCAAGATTATTTGATGCGTGCTTTCCACCATTTATGACATTAAACAAAGGAATAGGAATTTTATATTCAGTATTTTCTGAATTAAAAATACTCCTTATATATTCATAAAGCTCCAAACCGGAAAATACCGCGCTTGCCTTACAATAAGCAATGCTCACAGACAAAATCGCATTTGCCCCTAATTCCTCCTTATTTTCTGTACCGTCTAATTCTAGCATAATTCCATCAACTTCCTTCTGCTCTCCTGGATCTTGACCTACTAATTTAGGGAATATTATTTCATTAACATTTTCTACTGCTTTTAAAACACCTTTGCCATGATACCGGCTTCCATCACCATCTCTTAATTCTAAAGCTTCATATTTACCTGTCGATGCACCCGATGGAACTTGCGCAATTCCTGTTGAACCATCGTCAAAGGTAACTTCAGTTTCAATAGTAGGATTCCCTCTAGAATCTAAAATCTCTCTTGCAGAGATTGATTTTATAGTCGCCATGAGAATAAGTTAAAAGTTTTCCACCTTCTTCTGCCACGGGCGGACGGATTCGGCGGATCAGCCTAGGGCTGAAAAATAAAAAATCAAAAAAACATTAATTTTATTTTGATTATAACATTCAAAATCTGTAAATACAAAAAAGAATTGGCTTTTAGTTTTCTACAATTTTTTAAAACCAGTTTTTATTTGACTTTTAAGACAAACTGTCTAAACTTTGATTAGATTATTATTATCGTCACCAAAAAGCTAAACTTAGCAAGAAGGAGGAAAGAGAGTATGTCTTTAAACGAAAAATATACCTGTAAAGGCGGAAAAGTGATAAACGTGGGGTTCAAGTTCCCCCCGGAGAAAGCCTTGAAAGATAAGGTTAAAAAGGCTCTCGAAGAAGGTGTTATAGATCCGATTAAGAATGACATCTTTCTTCTTTCTGTCTCTCCTCTTCAAGAAGGTGGAATAGATATCTGCTATCAAGAAGGCAGGGAGACAAAGAATATAAAAATATAAAACCAGCTTCTAGTCTTTTAAGGCAGGCTGGTTCTTTTCATATATCATTATATTTTTAACACCTCGACCCCCAGAAGCTTTTTTCCTGATAAAAACTCCAGCATTGCTCCTCCACCAGTTGAAACGTGATTCATCTTATCAAAAGTTTTTGTATCTAAAAGAGTATTGACAGTCTCTCCTCCTCCGACGACTTTAAAAGCTTTAGATTTAGAAATTGCTTTTGCTATTTTAAAAGTTCCATCCCTAAAACGCTTATCTTCATACATTCCAAGAGGTCCATTCCAAACTATTGTTTTAGCTCTCTTAATATAATCTTTAAAAAGTTTAATTGACTTTTTGCCAGTATCAAAAACTCTACCTTTATCCCATCTGTAATCAACAGGTAAAATAATATTAGAATAATTTTTTGGAACTCTATCTTGAAGATCTTCTTTGCCTTTTTCTAGTTTTATCTTATTTTCTTTAAGAAATTCATACGAGATCGCGCTACTCAGTAAAATATGATCGAATTTATCTTTTAAATTATCTATTACTGGAAGCTTGGTTTCTATCTTTATACCACCAATAATCGCAATTGCGGGTTTTTTAGGCTTCTTCATAACTTTTTCTAAGACCTTTACTTCTTTTTCTACAAGTAAACCCGCTGCACTTCTTAAATATCGAGGGATAAAAGTTACGGAAGAATGATCTCTGTGGCATACTCCAAAAGCATCTTGTACAAAGAAATCTGCATAGCTTGCAAGTTTTTTAGCAAAACTTTGAGAGCCATGTTCTTCTTCTGGATGGAATCTAAGATTTTCAAGTAAAATAATTTCTTTTGGTTTTAATTCCGAGATAATCTTAGAAGTCTTTAGACCAATACAATCATTAGAAAATTTAACTTTCCTTTTTAATAATTTCTCCAATCTATCTCTTACAGGCAGTAGGCTAAACCTCTTTACTCTTCTCCCTTCAGGTCTTCCTAAATGGCTTATCAGAATAATTGAACAATTATTTTTTAACAAATACTTAATCGTAGGAAGAGTCTGTCTAATTTTATAATCCTCGGATTTGTTAACCTTGTTATCAGATCCTAACGGAACGTTGAAGTCGCAACGGACGAGGATTTTTTTATTCTTTATATGAAGGTTTTTTAAAGTTCTAAGTTCCATAAATTGGAATTATGAATCAGAAATTTTTACATTCTAAATTTTAAAATTATTAGTCACTAATAATTCCCAATTTTCAACCATTAACAATTTTAAATTTTTATTTTTAATTTTTTAATTTACTTTAGATCCTACCATTCTCGCCATATCCACAAGTCTACAAGAATATCCCCACTCATTATCATACCAGGAAATTACTTTTAAGAAATTTTTACCAATCATTTGAGTAAGAGTACCATCAACAATTGCAGAGCGAGGATCTTTAATATAATCAGAAGAAACTTTTGGTTCATACTCTATAGCTAAAATACCTTTCATTTTTTCTGATTTAGATGCCTCTTCAAATTTTCTATTTACCTCTTCTACTGCTGTATCTTTTGTAATATGACAAGTAACATCGGCAAGAGAAACACAAGGTGTGGGAACTCTTACCGCAAAGCCATCAAAAATTTCTGAAAGCTTAGGGATTGCTTTTCCTACAGTTTTAGCAGCACCAGAGGTGGTAGGAACTAAATTTATTGCTGCAGCCCTTCCTCTTCTAAAATCTTTTTCACAAGGGCTATCAACAATACTCTGCGTGCTGGTATAAGAGTGAATGGTATTCATTAAAGCTTGCCTAATATCAAAATGATCATCAATTACTTTCACAACCGGAGCAAGACAATTTGTAGTACAAGAACCATTGGAAATAAGATCATCTTTTCCAGAATTATATTGTTCTTCATTAACTCCCATAAGATAAGTTGGAATATCTTCTGACTTGGAAGGAGCGGAAATAATTACTTTTTTAGTACCTGCTTTAAGGTGTTTTCCAGCACCTTCTTTTTCTGTAAAAAATCCTGTGCATTCTAAGACTAAATCAACACCTAAATCCTCCCAAGGAAGCCTTTCTGGATCTTTTTCCGCTAGAATTTTGTATTCTTTACCATCTACAATTATTGCATTTTTTTTAGAGTTTACATCTCTCTCGTATCTTCCGTAAACAGAATCATACTTTAGTAAATAGGAAAGAGTCTTCGCATCTGTAAGGTCGTTAATCGCCACAATTTCAATATCATTAAATTCTAAGGCTCTTTGGAAAGTAGTCCTCCCTATTCTTCCAAATCCATTGATGGCAATTTTTATTTTTTTACTAATCATAGAGTTGGATTAAAAATTAAAAGTGAGAAACATCAAAAAAACTTGATGCGAATTAATACAAATGATACGAATCCGCCCTGGGGACGTAGTATGTCCCTGGGAACGTTCTACGTTCCTGGACGGAGAATTGGATACTGTCATTCCCGCGAGGGACGTTAAACGTCCCGAAAGCGGGAATCCATACCAGAGTCTATCACAATATTAAAGGCATGGATTCCTGCTGGAGTTTACCCCGTAATCAGTACGGGGCAGGAATGACAACTTTGTCTTTGTACAGAAGCTCGCATTTAATTCGTTCCTCTCATCCCGTTCAACGGGACTTAGTGTGGAATTCGAAACTAATTCGTATTCGGCCGTATAGCTCTTAATTCTAAATCCTAGTTGCCTAGTAACCCAGTAGCCCCAGTAGCCTATACTTTCCCTCCGCTTCCAAACAACTCTATCTTACTTTCTACAATAGCTCTTACAGCATCAATGCAAGGTGCTAAGATTTTGCGAGGGTCCAAAAGATGAGGGTTTTCTTCTAATATTTCCTTCAGCATATTAGTAAAAGCAAATTGTGTCTCTGTATCAATATTACATTCTGTAATTCCTTCTTTAATTACATTTCTAATTTGATCGGGAGCGATACCAGATGCTCCATGGAGAACTAAAGGTATAGAAACTATTTTTTTGATCTTCCTTAACCTCTCCAAGTCAAGCTCTAATCCTGGAACATCCATACCATGAGCATTACCTATAGATATAGCAAGACTATCAACTTTGGTCTCACTAACAAATTTCTCTACCTCATCAGGCTTTGTCATCAATTCTCCAATCTCTTCGAGGGTTACATTATTTCCTAGATCATAATCTTCGGCTTTTTTTACTCTTCCTAATTCTCCTTGAACACAAGCACCTTTCTTGTGCGCATACTCTACTACCTCCTTCGTCATTCTAATGTTTTCTTCCAAAGGATAGCTAGATGCATCTATCATAATAGATGAAAACCCATTATTAATACATTCTACAACAGTATGAAAACTCTTTCCATGATCTAGGTGAAGTGCAACAGGTACATCTCCTGCCTCATCAGCAGCAATAGTTTTTACAATACTAATAATAGGCCTAAGTCCCGCATAGAAAATTGTATTCTCACTAACCTGAATAACTACAGGGGATCTTTCTAATAGAGCAGCTCTTATGATTCCTAAAGTTACTTCTAGATTATAAGTATTGAAAGCACCTATAGCATAATGCCCTTTTTGTGCTTTTTTAATTAAATCGAGAGCAGAGGCAAGCATGATGTTAGAGTTTAGGGAATAGAAAATTCAAAATTTAAAATGCAAAATTCAAAATAAGAATTTGGAATATAGAATTTAGAGTTATGAATCAGGAATCGTGAATCAGGAATTTCCACCCAAGGCGGATCAGCCTAGAGCTGAAGGAACTTTGGAACTAACAGTTACGCTTAAAGTTTTCTGTTTGTTTTAGGAATGAGACACAATGTCCCTCTCCTTATCAAGGAGAGGCTAGGTGAGGTCATCTCCCCTCCTTTTAAAGGAGAGGCTAGGTGAGGTTAAAATGAAGCAGAAAAAGCCCCTAGGTTCTAATTCCCTTTGGTGGACAAACTAGCATTAAGATTTTTACAAAGACCA
>PFNU01000030.1 GCA_002792135.1 bacterium (Candidatus Torokbacteria) CG_4_10_14_0_2_um_filter_35_8
TTGCTTATGATGGTAGTAGTTGGGGTAGTTGGGCATCCTTAGGAGTAACTGCAACCTCTGGTCCTACTGTAGCCTCATGGGCAACTAATAGATTAGATGTTTTCTTTAAAGGGACAGATGGTTCTCTCTATCAAAAATATTGGAATGGTAGCCAGTGGTCGGATCCATTTTCCTTAGGACGACCAGCAGTAGGTATAAATTCAGATCCTGCTGCAGCTTCATGGGGTAGTAACAGAATTGATGTTTTTGTCCGAGGTGGTGACAACAAGATCTGGCAAGTGTACTATAATGGCTCTTGGTCTTCTTGGGTACCTCTTGATACCCTTTTAGATAAAAGTCTTACACTTGCATCTGGACCTTCCATATCTTCTCAGACGGAAAATAATCTGGATGTCTTTACTAGAGATGCAGACGGAACTTTGTGGAGACTGAATTGGAATGGTGGTAGATGGAATGGATGGCAATCTGTAGATCATACCATTTCCTGGCCTGCACAGCCTATTCCCGCAGGAGGATATATAGAAGAGTCATTTAAAGTAGAAGTGAAAGGTTCTTCAGAATGGCCAACAGATGGTGATTTAGATCTTTATAATGTTTATGGAGATGAGATAGATATACCTGTTAACCCACCAGTAGGTCCTAATATTGTTCGTAATAAAAGTTATGAATTTATTACAGACCAAGATGGCGATGGGCATGCAGATCCTGGTGATATCATAAGATACACTCTTAGAGCAACAAATAATGGTAATGATGATCATTCAGGTTATGTAATAGAAGATGATCTTTCTGATATTGTGGATTATACTTCTGATCCATTTAATATTTCTGATAGTGGAGCATATAATTCTAGTACTCATATGATTTCCTGGCCTGCACAACCCATCCCCGCGGGAGGATATGTAGAAGAAACTTTTGATGTTACTGTTAGCAATTATTCAGAGTGGCCGACAGACGGTGATCTAGATCTTTATAATGTTTATGGCGATGAGATAACTGTTGTGGTTGATACGCCACCAGACGAGTATTGTAACCTTATAATTGAGAAAACAGACCATAGAGAAACTGCGTCTCCAGGAGAAGAACTTACTTATGAAATTACATATCGTAATGAGGGCAATATTACCGCAGAGGATGTGCGAATCGAAGACACCTTACCAGAAGAAGTAGTATTTATCTCAGCATCGCCAGAAGGATATGTTTATGATGAAACAGAGCATAAAGTTATTTGGGAAAACCTTGGTTCACTTGCACCCGGAGAAAGCGGAACAGTATATATCACTGTTCAGATACCAGACGATACTCCAAATGGTACTGTTCTTCACGATGTTGTCGTCATTTCTACTGCTACTCCAGAAACTGATTATGACGACAATTACGATGATGATTATACAGAAGTAGTCATAACCCCAACTCCTACATCTGGTTTTAGAACTATCAT
>PFNU01000004.1 GCA_002792135.1 bacterium (Candidatus Torokbacteria) CG_4_10_14_0_2_um_filter_35_8
TTGCTCATTTTGTTCTAAAATACCTTTTGTTGTATTTCTTTCAACTGGTGCAATTTGTTTATAAACAAATCTGCCATCAGGTAGAATAGTAAGCTTAAGTAAGTCTCCTTGAACTAATTTTGACTTAGATGCATAATTTGCAGGTACAGAATAAGCTTTTTTATTCGGCCCAATCATATTTTGTCCGTCAAACACTCCTTCGATAATTTGACTATCTCCTTCTTCTGCTATTTGAGCTTCTTCTGCTTTTTTAGCAATCTTTCTAGTTACAGTTTGAGTCTCTCCTACCTCTTCATAAATAATTTGTAATGCTGCATCAATTGTTGCTCTCGATGTTTCCAAATACTCTTTTAATTTTTCTACTTTGTTTTTGTTTTCTTTTGGCATTTTTTTGTTTTTATTATTAATATATTTAAGAGCAATGCGAATATTGTTAGCTTGTAGGAATTAGCTTTTTAGCTTGTAGAATTTACTGGTACCTGGCAACTTATTTCCGGTGCCTAAATATTTTTTAATTTTTTATTTTTTCAGCCCTAGGTTGATCCGCCGAAACGTAGTGAAGGCGGAAAATTTTGAATTTCATTCACTAGTCCCTAGTGCCTAGCCCCTCACGCTACCAATGAACCTTAACTATTGTCCCCACAGGTGACCAATAATAGACCTTTTTTGCAGGACCTATCCCAAGTCTTACACAACCATGAGAAACACGTCTTCCTAAATGATTTGCACCTTCTTTGTAGCCACTCGGCCATTCAGGGAGCTCATGAATTCCATGGCCACGTGAAGTGAATTGCATCCAGTAAGGCATGTAAAGTCCGTATCTACGGGAGTAAGCACGTCGAGTTTTACTCAAGACTCTAAATGTACCATAAGGAGTGGGCATACTCACTTTTCCCGTTGAAACTTTATAAGGTCCTAATACTGCCTTTCCATTATAATAACATCGAAGTGTTTGTGAAGAAATATCAATATCTATATATTTTCCTTTTCCAGCTCTTTTTTTTCTTGCTTCTTCTTCTTTTTTCTTTCTTTCTGCTTCTTTTTTTCTCCATTCCTCTATTTCCTTTTTCTTTTGTTCTAGCTTTTCTTTATTTTCCAATGCCTCCTTTTCTCTTTCTATTTGCTTTTCTATTTCTTTAGCAAAATAATTGACATAATTATTTTTTGTTTCTTCTAGCTTATCTTTAGTTACTTCTACTACTTTTGGGTCAGCTCGGTAAGCAAGAGTAAGGATAGAAAATAAGATGAGAACGCTAGCACTGAAGAGATAAATTGAGCTTTTTTTCTTTTGGTTTGTGTTTTTGTTCTGAAACCACATGGTTTAATAAGGGCAAAATTAAAAATGCAAAATGCAAAATTGAGCTACTAGGTACTGGGTGCTAGGCACTGGTAATTCAAATTCTAAGCACTAAGCACAAAATTCTAAACAAGTAATTTCGTCATTCTGAGTGAAGCCGCAGCGGAGCGAAGAATCCCGACCTCTTAAAATACAACTCAAGCGTTGAGATCCTTCTCAGCCTGAGGCTGATCAAGATGACGGTAGTGACATTTTAGATTTTGAAAATTGAAACTTAAACATTGTTTGCTATTTGGTACTTGGGACGTAGTACATCCCTTGATATTTGGGATTTTCCGCCGAAGCGGATGGTGCTTGGTGTTTGGAACTCTCCGCACCTACAAGCTAAAAAGCTACAAGCTTCTCTCTCGATCTATCTGCGGAATACTCTCCTGTTCTCCCAGCTTTGATCTACGAATAATCTCTTGCTCTACTTGATGTCGAGGTTTTCCGTATTTCTCACGGTTCATTCTTATAATATCAGCCGCAGAAAGCGAAGTCTCTATTCTAGATGGTGGAAAACAGCGCATACTAAATCCTTTTGCTTTCTTTCCATCAATTAAAAGTTTAACATAGGCGTTGAATTTTTCAATGTTAATAAGATCATTTTCTGAAAATACTGGCTCAAATTCTTTAGCTAAAACTTCTGCATCTTCTACTCCAATTCTAAAACTTATGATACTTCCTACATTACCTAAAACAGCATTTTTGATTTCTTCTTTAAGTTGAGTGATATATTGGTGAGCAATCGTAAGATTAAGTCTATATTTTCTTGCTTCAGATAGAATTGATGCAAAAGAGTCTGTAGCAAAACTTTGAAACTCGTCAACATATAGATAAAAATCTTTTCTTTCGTCTTGAGGAGTATCAGCTCTTCCCATGGCAGCAACTTGAAGTTTAGAGACGATAATTAACCCCAAAAGACTTGAATTTACCTCTCCCACTTTACCTTTTGTAAGATTAACAAGAAAGATTTTACCCGCATCCATTATTTCTCTGAAATTAAAACTAGAATGAGGTTGGCCTATAATATTACGCATTGTCTCGTTTTCCACAAACCTGCCTACTTTACTAATAACATAGCCGAGCATTTCTGATTTATGGAAGTCTGAAGTTTTTGCCATTTCTTTTTCCCAGAAGGACCTTACCAAAGGATCTGTTACCTTTTTTAATTTGTATTCCATAAATTTCTGATCTGTAAAAATTCTAGGAATATCAACAATGGTACCAGGATCATCTCTATCAGCCATGAGAGTCAGCATTGCATTTCTCATATTATGTTCAAACATAGGGCCGATAATTTCTGGAGGAAATAATTTGTAAAAGATAGCAATCATTTCCTGAATCAAAAAGTCTTTTTGTTCTTCTGTATGCCATTCTAACATATTAAGTCCCAAAGGTTTTTCTAAATCCGATGGATCAAAGACAATAACATCATCTTTTCTCTCTTCTGGAATATTGTTTAAGATATCTTCTACAAATTCGCCATGAGGGTCTATAATGCAAACACCTTTTCCCTGTCTTATATCTTGTTTTGCCATTTCTTGCATAAGGTTAGTTTTGCCAGTACCTGTCATACCAATAATATAGACGTGTCGTCTTCTATCGTCGTTTGCAATCCTGATGACTTTCTTCTCATTACGATAAATATTCTCTCCTAAAACAAGACCTTTCGTAGGAGTATTTAAAGGAGCGAGAGCCTCTCTTGCTTCAAGCCAAGAAATTTTAGGCGTTTCAGTAGTTTGAATTGGAAAGTGAAAAATACTGGCAAGCTCTTCTGAATTAAGAATAAACTTGTTTTTTTCATCAAAATATCGGAAAACAAAATTCTCTATTCGTCTTATTCTACTTGTAAATAGAGTTTTTGCTTTTGTAAACTCATTAAGATTGGGGTTTTTAAATTGATCAAAAGAAGAAAGAATGTTTTTTAAATCTTGCTTTGCTTGTCTTTCTGATACTGATACTGCTACTACTCTTATAACTGTCTCAAATCCTATTTTATTTGTCTTTTCTTCTAAAGCTTTAATTTTTTCGTCATCCAAAGCAGAAGGTCTATTAAAGTAAGACTCTTGCTGAGGGTAACTTGATTTAAAAGGCTGGTTTCCTGTGCCGCTTTGAGATTGAAATGTTATAGCTTCTGTGAAGATCTCCCACCAGCTTTTTCCGCTATTGCCTTGTCCTGAATAACCCCCTTCTTCTATTTTTTTTGCCATATCTCTTCCTTGTTTCCCCCAATCATATGTTACAGGACGGATACAGATTTGGATTGATGCGCCTTCTTTTTCTTCTATTCTTTTCGTTAAGATATTAGTAATGCTAAGAAGAGGATCTGTATCCATGCTTTCGTACGTTCTAATAGGATACATACTCGGTTTTTTCAGTTTGAGGGTAGCTATTTCTACAAAACTTTCAGGGGTAAAAATGTTATAATCATCCTCTATCTGCTCTACTGTACTTCTAGAAAATTGGGCTTGAATTTGCTTTTTAACCATTTCTACATCATCAAAAGGAACTGCTACAAAGAAATTGATTGCACCAACAACTGACGCTATTTCAAAAACTAAATGATCTTGCTTGCCAAAAACACCCCTTTTTTCACCAACATGAGAAGTACTTACCAGGAACTGCTCCATAGCACCAATAAGTTCCTTTTCGTCTCTTGTTATTTCTTGTTCTTCTTGTGTTTCTTTAGTTACTGAGATTTTTAAAAGAACTTTTTTTAAAGCCTGTGGTATTTTTTGGCGTTGCCTAAAATAATGCAAAATAGCAAATGCAAGAATTAGAGGTGTGAGGACCGCGATTATGACAAGAATAATTAGACTAAGCATAGGATTAGAGGCTGCAAATTTCTAATTAATCCACCTCAGGCGGACTAATTAGAAATTAGTAATTAGAAATTTTATAAGTTAAATTCTATATTCTTCTATAATTATTCTTCCCTATATAGTTCCTTTAATTCCCTTTGAATTTTTGCCACCAATTTGTCATGAAATTCATCTAAAACATAAGCACTGCCTAGGTATCGTGCGATATCTATAGCATCAGATACTCCTTTCTTGTCTGCTATATTGAGAAGTACTTTGACCTGATCATCTGGAGCCATTTTTTGAATTTGAGCTACTTTGGTGATTATCTGAGGGGTAGGACGAGGTTGCTCTTGTTCTTGCGGGACCTCTTCTTTGATAAGCTCCTCTGGAGTCGGAGTATAGGGCTCTCTTCTTTCCTCTGGTAATTTTATTTTTTTTTCTTTTGTAGGAATCCTTTCTTCTTCTCTTGGCTTTTCTACCGTTTCTTGCTCTTCTCTTTTAACTTTCTCAAGCCTTGCTTCTAGAGCTTTAATTTCTTGTCTTAAAATTTCTCTTTCTTTAGGTAAACCTTCTTTCTTAAGAGAGCTTTGAGATTTATCTTTTTGTTCTCTTGAAAGATCCGCAGGATCTATTGGCATAGTATAAATTAAAAATAAATTTTTTTGAACTTTGCACTTTTTTAGCCTCATCCGCCTCAGGCGGACTTTGGCTGAAATTTTAAACCTTTAAAGCCATTTCTTTTTCAAGAACATGGCAATTCCAAGGCAGGCAGCAGATATCATAATTATTGATAATCCAAAAATATTCTCTGGTTTTCTTGCTCCTGGGCTTATAAAATAAAGTTGTAATATAAAATTTAAAGAACCTAGTATTATTGAGAAAATAGTAAGGATTTTGATAATGTGATTTAGTCTGTAACTAGCTAAAGATTCACTTGTATCTTGGAGAGACTCTATAATATCTTTTTGATTTTCCAGAGTTTCTGAGATTTTTTGAGAATTATCAAGTAGATCTTGAAAATGTTTGCGAAACTGAGGTGCAATATATCCGTTATTTTTGGAAACAAGTTTTCTTAAAACTGTTTTCTGAGGAATGATTATTTTCACTAGGTCTGTTACTTCTCTCCTCACTAAAGAAATATCTTCTACTATTTTTGGATCTTGGCTTTTAAAAATTTTCTTTTCAATCTTGTCAATTTTTTTTCTGGTGTGATTTAGCATTCGATAGTAATTGAGAATTTTCAAAAGAATATCATAAAGTAGCCCACTTGCTGACTCCATATGATTTTCTCTAGCTTTTTTAGAAGAAACACATTTTTGGAAAATCTCTTCCAGTCCCGCAATTTTTTCTCTATGGATAGTAACGAGAAAATCATCATTTACAAAAATATCAATCTTGGCAGAGAGGATAGTTTTGGTTCTTTTATTAAATATCGGAATTTGCAAAATTATAAAAAGATAGTCTTCAGAAAAACTTAGCTTTGGAAGCTGGATTTTGGAAAGGGAGTCAGCTAAATCCACTGGATGAAATCTATACTTTTTTTCTAAAAATTCAATATCAGCTTTTTTAGGTCTCTTAATATCTACCCAAAGCAAATTCTGTGCTTGGATTTTATTAACCATACTCCTTCACTTTTAATAATACGAAAATAATAAAAAGTGTTTAGCAAAACCTAAATCTTTTAAGGATGTTTTGGTAATCTTATAGCTTTGGAGCATAAATACCCCTTCGCTTTTATAATCTAAAAGAATATAATATTACGAAGTTTAAATTAAAATTTCTAGAATAATTTTAGAAATCTGATGTAAGAGCTTCGGAGCATAAATAAGTTTTTGTAAGGTCCTTATGAATTAATTAGATTATAATATTTTAGAATGAATTTGTAAATCGTTGAATTTGGAGTATAATAATAAATAACAATATATCTATGATTAACAACAGTGAATTAAAACTCTAATCTCTAACTTCTTTATTTTGAATTTTTAATTTTGAACTTTGAATTTACGTCATGCCTCTCAGACTCTACAATACTCTTACAAATAAAAAAGAAGAAATCCGGCCAGTTATCCCTGGTTTATTTAGAATGTATAATTGTGGTCCGACAGTCTACAGTCGTCCGCATATTGGGAATTATTCCTCTTATGTTTTTGCTGATACTATTAGACGTTATTTAGAATACAAAGGTTATGAAGTAAAGCAGGTGATGAATATTACTGACGTGGGGCATTTAACAGTTAGCGATGATACAGCATATGATTTGACCAGGGGAGAAGATAAGATGGAAAAGCAAGCTAAAAAAGAAAAAAAGGATCCCTCTGAGATTTCCAAGTTTTATACAAAACAATTTATTGAGGATGAAAAAGCTTTAAATATCAAACTACCGCATTTTCTTCCCAAGGCAACAAAGCATATTAGGCAAATGCAAGAGATAATCCAAGTGCTTTTGGATAGGGGTTTTGCTTATGAAGTTTCCGGAAATATTTATTATGATGTTACTAAGTTTGCCGATTATGGAAAATTATCAGGAAATACTTTAGATAAGCTGAAAGAAGGTGCAGGAGGTAGAATTTCTGATAAAATCCAAAGAGAAAAACGAAATCATCATGATTTTTCTCTTTGGATTTCTGATGAATCTCATATTATGAAGTGGCCATCTCCTTGGTCAGATAAAAAAGGCTATCCTGGTTGGCATATTGAATGTACTGCTATGTCTTTGAAGTACTTAACAGATGCTTTCAAAGGTGGTAAGTTTAATCCTAAAAATTTTGAGACGATTGATATTCATACTGGTGGTGAAGACAATATTTTTCCTCATCATGAAGATGAAATTGCTCAAACAGAAGGGGCAACCGGGAAAAAGTTTGTGAACTTTTGGGTACATAGAAAACATCTTTTGGTTGATGGGAAAAAGATGAGTAAATCCAAAGGAAATTTCTATACTGTTCCTGATCTTTCCAAAAAAGGCTACGAACCCCTCGTTTTTCGTCTTTCTGTGATTTCAAACCACTATCGAGAAAACGCTAATCTTTCTTTTAAAGCCTTAGATCAAGCAAAGAGAAATTTAGAGAAAACAAGAGAGTTTATTTATAAACTTGATAATTTACCAAAAAATGATATAATTAACATAGGCTTTGATTTTTTAGAGCATAAAACTTGGGATTTTGAAGATTGTATGGATGATGATTTGAATACCCCCGGTGCTGTAAAGGTCGTCTATAAATTTATAAAGGAAGTTAATAAGGTTATTGATAAAGGTGGCAAGATTAAAGGTGGTGTAAAAATTAAAGTATCTGAAATTAAAGATTTATTTAAAAAGTTTTTGGAAGTTTTGGGGTTGGAGGTTTTATTTAAAGAAAAAAAGAAGAAGCTTGAAGGTGTTTCAGAGGTTGAGATTGAGAAATTGATAAAAGAAAGGGATGAGGCTAGGAAAAATAAGGATTTTGAGAAGGCCGATGAGATTAGAAAAGAGTTATTAAAGAAAAATATTAAATTAAGGGATACAAGAAAAGAAACAGAGTGGAAAATTGTTGATAGCTCTTTTTAAGAATTCTTATAATAAAATAAGCTCTATTTTTATTGATAGAGCTTAATAGAGGTGAGAAAAATGAGAAGAACGTTTAAGGAAATACCAGAAGACAAAAAGTCTCCGTCGGAGCCGCCTCCTATTTCTTGTAAGTTACATGGTCGTTTGAAGGTTTGGAATGCAAGAAGAATGATTCAATTCTGTCCTGAATGTCAGAAAACAACTCTAAAAAAAAGGAGGCAGATATAGCGTGAATCAGGAGGAAACTTCCAAGCCTCTAAAAACTAAGGCGTCTGCGTACACTGTATAATTATAGATAATATGATAGGCTCTAGACTAGCATATTAAATAGAATATATGGACAACTCT
>PFNU01000041.1 GCA_002792135.1 bacterium (Candidatus Torokbacteria) CG_4_10_14_0_2_um_filter_35_8
TGATTCTGAAGTAAGTATTCCTGGATTTGATACACTTTATGCTGATGAGATTGCTAAAGATGAAATAGAAAAATTAGCATTTGATAAAAATAATAATTCTTGGATAGCTTGCGAGAAAGACAAAAAATTTCTTACTCAAATTACCCGAAAAATGAAAGTTTCAGAAATTGATTCTGATTTGGTTTTGAGAGAAAAAGAAAAAGAAGAAAAGCCTCAAGAGATTCGAGAAGAGCCTATTTCTATACCTTTATGGCAAAGTTATTATAAAAAAACACTTTATTTCTTATTAGGACTTTTATTATGGGTTATTTCTCCTTGTATATTAATCTTTATTCTTGCTATTTCAATTCAGTCCCTGGTACAATCTAGTGTTGTTAAAAAATTTCTTTATTTGTTTGTTATTCTTGGCATTTTGGGTGTAATTTCTGGAGTAATGTTTTTTTTAGGTGAAAGTTTTAATATTCTTACGTTACCAACATCGTTAAATCAAGATATTCTTGAGGGGGTAGTTTGGTCAGGAATGAGTGTGTTGGTTGGAATGTTGATTGTTGTTTTAATTAGGATACGGAAGAAGAATGAAAAGCTGGCATAAATGATTAGAGACCCTGTAAACTAAAACCATAGTATGTCACCTCTGCCCCGTATTGACTACGGGATAAACTCCAGCAGGGTCAATGCCTGTCGTATTGAGTAGATGTTAGAAATCTGTGAAGCAGTATAAACAATATTATGTATACATACTAGCAAGCAAAAGAAATGGTACCTTAATATATTGGAGTAACAAATAATTTAGTAAGAAGAATTTACGAACATAAAAATAAATTAATAAACGGATTTACTAAAAAGTACAATGTTGATAAGCTTGTGTATTATGAACAAACTAACGATATCAAGTCTGCTATTACAAGAGAAAAGAGGGTGAAACAACGGAAGAGACAATGGAAAATAAATTTAGTTAAAAGCTTTAATCCCTACTGGAAAGACTTATACTATAATTTATCTAGTTAAAAGATAGGAATTTAAGGACTCCGGATGGATTCCCGCCTTCGCGGGAATGATATTCTTTTTAATAATCTAGCATTCTATGCTTAAAATTTCCCTTGCTGGTCTCATTATTCTAAGCCAATTATGTTCCTATAATTCTTACTTCTCTGGTGGAGTAACGAAAGTTAACGGCTTTTTTAATACTTGGGAAACAAAATATATAGAGAAAGTCGAGGAGCTGACATCGAATATGGTTATCTACCCTGCCCTAAAGAGAAAGACGTCAGAAACTCCTATTACTGAAGGGAAAGCAGCGGTGATTTACGATCCCAAAACAAGACAGATTTTATGGTCTAAAAGGGAAAACGAACCTTTACCACTTGCAAGTCTTTCTAAAGTAATGACAGCGATTATAGTTTTGGAAAATTGCAAATTAACAGATAAAGTAAAAGTTCCAAAAATAACAGTAACTTCAGAAGATGCTAAGATAGGACTTAAAAAAGGAGAAGTCCTCACAGTACAAGCTTTACTTGATGCAATGCTTATTCGTTCAGCAAATGATGCTGCAATTGCGCTTGCCATCCACTGCGGAGGATCTATTGAAGGCTTTGTAGAGCTAATGAATCAGAAGGCAGAAGAGCTCGGTCTAGAAAATACAGGTTTTGCAAATTCCGCAGGACTTGATGAAGATGGAAATAAACCAAAGGCCTGGAAAGATATTGTCATGAAAGACAATCACGTAACAGCTTTAGACATGGCAAAAATCACAGCATATGCTTTAGATAATGAGGAGTTTGTAAAGATAAACCGTATGAGAGAGACAAAGATTAAGCGAGTGAGAGAGGGAAAAGTAGCTTATTATGAAGTAAAAAATACTCATCACATTCTCCGTCCTCGATTCAAAGAGGAAGAATATAAAACACCAAAGGGAGTTAAAATTATTGGTGGAAAAACAGGCTATACCGAAGATGCGGGGTTTTGCCTTATGACAATTACCTGGATGGAAGATAGACCGATAATTTTTGTTATTTTGAATAGTAGTAAAGCTACAAACGAGACAAAGAGCTTGATTGATTGGGTGCATGGGAGTTTTGAATGGAGGTGAATTTTGTGTTGACATACATATTAGAATATATAAGCCTGTGTCCTATACATACCATAAACAACACCGTCTCCCAGGTTATGGTTATTTTCAAAATGGATATTATTTTGTCACTATTTGTATAAAGTTAAAAGAATGGTTTTTCGGTAATGTTGTTAATAGGAAAATGAAACTATCAAAAATTGGAGAGGTTGCTAAGAAATATTGGCTAGAAATCCCAAAACATTTTAAAGATGTATTTTTGGATCAATGGATAATAGTGCCAGATCATATCCATGGGATAATTGTAATTGAGAAGGATAATAATGTTAATGATAACATTAGGCATATTAAACGTAGGAACGCGATTAATCGCGTTCCTACAATTGTGAACACAAAACACAAAGGTGGTATTACAGGAAGACATAATCCAATGTTATCCAGTAATTCATTGTCAAAGATAATCAGATGGTATAAAGGTAGATGTAAATTTGAGATAGGTAAAGTGTATCCTAAATTCCCATTCGTTTGGCAATCTCGTTTCTACGACCACATTATTAAAAATGAGAAATCCTTAAATGAAATCAGAAAATATATAGTCAATAATCTTGCTCCAGCCCGTAGTACGGGCTAAATGGGAGCAAGATCAAGACAACCAAGAAAATAGCAATTTTTTCAATGATCTCTTTAATAATAAATATTGAATACCAAATAATAAATATGCTATCATGAAATCAATCGGGCTATTCTAGAATAACAAAGTATGATAGAAAAACCTAATCCTGTTAAAAACTTAAAGAAAGGACTAAAGACCAGGAGCATATTACATCCCAAGCTAATTAGTCTATTTTTAATGATAGAGATTTTACTCTCTTCTGTTTTTATTATCTCAAATTCTGCTCTAGCTTCCCAGACTCTCTGGACTCAAACTGATTGGCAGAATGGAGAGGGTCATTCTTCCTGGGATTCTTTTAACCCTAATTATTATGAATCAAAAACAAATAATCTAGATGATTCATCTTCAGGAGATATCGAATTAAAAGAAAAACTTATTCATATAACTATGGGTGTATTACTAGGAGGGGACTCAGGGGAGGTAGCAACTTGGACTTCTGGGTTTGGATATAGAGCAGGGAAGGTAACAAATGAGAAAGGAATACAGATTAATGATCCGGATCAAGATAATTCAACCTATAATGGTGATTATTTCCAATATTCAAGAGGAGATAGTATTGATAGTGTGATTTATAACCACTTTAATCCTAATCAAGGGACAATAAGATTATGGATTAAACCAAATTGGAATGGGAACGATGGGAAAAGTCATTACATATTCGATAACTATCTTGTTTCTCCTTATAACTATCTCGTTGTTCATAAAGATGCATTAAATAAAATGGAAATAAGAATAAGACAAGGGGCTGACCCTGCTAAAGGTGACTTTCTAGGAATAGCAAGTAGTGATGTATCTAGCTGGCAAGCTGGAGAATGGCATCATATTGTTGCTACCTGGGATAGTAAAAGAGATATTTCAGGAACTTCTAATTTAGCTATTTACATAGATAATGTTAAATCAGCTGGAACTGATGGTTACTGGCAACATGATGGAGTGCACAGTAACTTCACTATCAGTGCATCTAATGGTCCTTCTGCATACCAAGCTGATAGTACCCTCTCCGGTCTTCTAATAGACGATCGTCCTTGGACAGATTCAGAGGTAGCTTCTGACTATAACTTGGGATCAGGAAAGGAATCTATAGCAAGTCCTGATACTAGATTCTTTCTTGGAGCAAATAAAGAAGAAACACTTGATTCAGTATCTTGGGATCAGACACCTTACAATGCGGGAACAAATACTAACGGGAATATAGTAGAAGATGGAAATCAAGAAGACGGAGATAAAGCTGAATGGGTAGAGTCAGGAAGTAATACGGAAACTCCTAAAGCATATATAGAAAAAGTTAAAAATGAAAAAGAAGCATACTATAGATTATTAAAAAATAACACTGACTATTTAGATCTTGATAACATTAACGATATTTATATCTACGATACTACCCAAGATACAATTAAAGATACTTGGAGAACTAATTCTTCAAAATCTTGGTATACAGAAACTCTAAATACATCGCAAAGAGGATCAACTCGACCTTTCCCTAAAAAAGCTATCCTTATTGCCACAAACTCCTACCTTTATATCTTTGATGCCTCTACCTCTCTTATGTGGATGAGGTTTGATAAGGGAAATCAATACTATGTCTTATTAGATGATGGCTCATCTCAGACTCCAAGATCAGTATTCGCACTAAACGGTAAAGTTTATATTGGTGGAAAAATCAATGCTGGATCAGGCGGAGGTTTATTTATTGTTAATTTTATAACAGACAGTGCGACTCTCTGTTATGATAGTGCTGTTTATCAATATCAAAAAACACTTTCTCAGCGTAACTTAACTGGTACTTTTGCAGCTACTTGGGGTACTAATACTGGTGAGACAATACGATTAATTGATGAACATGCAAACGATGTCCACGCAGCCGTCATTAACGCTAAAACTTACATTGCAGTTGCAACAGACGGTGGAGTAAGCGTTATTAATGAGACTGATGGGAGTGTTAAAAATGGAACTCCTGCAGGAGGTTATGGATCAGATCATGTATGGCTTACTAGTGATAATGAGTTTTATTGGGGTATGAAAAACAATAGTAGTGGTGATACTACCCTTCTATCTTTCTATAATTTCACTAACCTTTCGAATTATAATTGGGGAAGCCAGAATAAAAGTTATCATGCAGGCGTTGCTATCCCTGCATTATGGAGTTTCAATAATAGCAATTCCAACATTCATAATGATTTATTCGTTACAGAAAATACCTCAATACTTGATAGTGATTCTAATACTATCTATGTAGCTAACAATTCTGGTATTTGTATTCTTCAAGAAAATCAAGGTGATGAATCTAATGGTTCGGTTAAATACTACACTAAAGATTATATTTCAGAAGAGATGGTAGGAGATATTAGAGGTTACTGGGACATGGATGAAGATCCGTCAGGCTCTGCTCCTCAGATAAAAGATAGATCACTAGGATATCTTCCTGATCATAAAGTTAACGACCTTACCTCCGCAGGCACCATGACATCGGGAGATGAAGTAGCAGGTGTTCGAGGAAATGCTTTAGACTTTGATGGAGGAGATGACTATCTCTGGAGAAACGAACCTATAGATTATATATTTAATTATGATAATGCAGCAGGAGGGGATCCTTTTGAATCTGGAAATTACTCAGTAAATTATGCTAACTCTAATTCATGGACACTATTTTCAGATAATGCCAATACAGAAGTAGGAGATTCTATTTACTTTGGAGATGATACAACTTTTACTAAACTAGTCTTTAATATAGGAGTAGCAAAAAGTGCTAATGTGACTTTTACTTGGGAATACTATAAATCAGGAGTTGGATGGACTTCATTTACTCCAACTGATAATACAAATAATTTTACAACCACAGGTCTAAATCAAATAACCTGGTCTACACTCTCAAGTTGGACAACAAAATCAATAAACTCTCAAACAAAATACTGGATACGCTGTAGAATCTCATCCTTTACAGATTGGACAACAAATCCCACCTATGATGGCACCTCAATAACTCCCAATAGACCCATCCAAAGAGACGGAGATTTTGATATTACTGGAAGCTTCACTGTAGGAGCGTGGATTAAAATTTCAGGTGGCTTAAATGCCTATAGAGGAATAATATCTAAATACACTAGCAGTAATAATAGATCTCTTGGACTTTCATTTGCTAATACAAATAAACTTAGATTGTGGTTAAGTAGCGATGGTGTAAGCCCAACTACCTACAAAGACTCCACTAGTACCTATACTTCCACTACAGATTGGTATCATGTTGTAGGAGTATATAATGCATCCAGTCAGACAATATCTCTATATATAAATGGCCAGGAAGATCCGGGAACATTAACTGGAACTGTACCAGCTTCAATATTTAATGGAGCAGCCCCATTTGAGGTAGCTTCCTTTGATGGTGTTGTGTTTCTTTTCAATGGTCAAATTGACGAACCTTTCATCACAGCAGAAGCTCTATCCGAAAGTGTAATAAGGGATATGTATAAGAAAGGAAAAAGAGCTTTAGCTATGGGAAGTACTGTTAACAAACTTTCTGGATCTTCCAATCAAGTAAATAGTATTTCTGTTACTGATGATTTTATTGAGGTAAAGACAGGATCAGTAACTTTAACTTCCAATGCTGTAACAGTACAAACAAATATTATATCTAAAGCCAATGAATTTAATAACTTCTATCTTGTAGATACAGATAAAGGATCGATTCAAAAAATAGTATCTCATACAACTGGAGTAAATACTGTATTTACAGTAGGATCTAACTTTAACGTAACAGTAAATGATACAGTATCAATAAGAAGAAAAGATGTAAAACCGAACTATATTTATGTAGGAACACAAGATGGAGTAACAAAACTAGATTTAAACTCTGATTCCAAAATAGACTCCTGGTATGTAGGAGATCTTAAGGTAGATGATAACTCAAGAACTCTATCAAATGATTCCATTAAATCAATCTCTACAAATGATAACCTTTTATCATTTGCAACTGATAATGAAATATGGAGTGAATCGGAAAACTCTAATTTAAACATTAAATACGATAACTTCTCAACTAAACTTACCTTCTATAATGATAATGACTCCTCGTACCTTGATGAAGATCTTACTCTAAACCAAACCTACTATCTAAGATTTAATTACAAACTTCCTTCTGTAAACCCCAACAATATAAAATTTACTTTGGAAGGAGCGGGAGCAATAATTCCAGAAACTTCTCTTACTAAAGACGGAAGCTTCCATGAATACGAAACAACATTTAAAGCAGACCAAACTGGAACTCACAGACTCAAATTCATCCAAGATGGAACCACAGAAAGTTCTTCAAATCTCTTTCTAGATAACGTAATTCTTCACGAAACAACATCGACTCTTACAGATAACGCTTGGTATTCATTCCCAGAGCAAAATAGAAGAAACACTTTTAAAAAAGACTCAACTCAAGATACCAGCCAATACCAACTCTCTTTTGACGGCGTGGATGATTATGTGAATATTGCTGATAATTCAACCTTAGACATTTCGGGTGAGTTGACTCTTTCCGCTTGGGTAAAAATTAATGTGCCTAATTCAACTAATTACGGGGGAGTAGCTAAGTATACCAATATGATTGACCATTATAACGAAAGGGCATACGGTTTTTGGTTTCTGGGTGGTGCTACTAAACCATCATGTACTGTTTCAGATGATGGTACGGCTAATCCTGGACATTATACAAGCGTAAGCTCAGTTACAGACATTGGTTTGAATATTTGGACTCATATCTTGGTTGTTTTCAAACCATCAACTTACCTGCGTATTTATGTTAATGGTAAATTGGATTCAGAGACCACCAGTAGTGTTGTCAGCTCTATTTATAATTCTCCCGCACCGCTTTGGCTTGGAACAAACTTTGATACAACTGTTACTGGAAGATTTATGAAAGGACAACTTGACGAAGTCCGAATATGGAACTATGCTCTCTCTCAATCTCAAATCCAAGAAAGAATGTACAAAGAGATAGATTCATCTGATCCTTTGTGGAGTAATCTTGT
>PFNU01000059.1:0-347 GCA_002792135.1 bacterium (Candidatus Torokbacteria) CG_4_10_14_0_2_um_filter_35_8
ACTGTTAAAGTAGGCATTATCCTATTTTCTGGTAGATTTTGTATATGAAAAATATATATAAAAATATTATCTCTATCGTTATATTAGGGATTGTAATTTTTGTATTTAGAGAACCTATTTCTAGTACTTTTTTTGCATTACAAAATAAATATTTTCCTTGTAGCCGACCTATTACTTACTCCATAGGTTCTTTTGATGATCGATTTAAACTTTCCAAAGATAAATTTTTGTCAATTATTAATAAAGCTGAAGGGTCATGGGAAAATCCCATGAATAAAGAATTGTTTACTTATAGTGAAGATGGCGTATTGAAGATAAATTTGGTTTATGATAAGAGACAAGAGGCG
>PFNU01000059.1:808-1575 GCA_002792135.1 bacterium (Candidatus Torokbacteria) CG_4_10_14_0_2_um_filter_35_8
GGCTCATGATAATGGTTCCCTTGAACAATGGAGAAAAACAGAACAAACATTTCAGAGGAGTAGAAAGAATTATATTAAAATTAATGGAGATATTGATCGGCAGATTAGGGATATATTTCATACAGTAGATAGAGGATTGGGAGATATCTATGGAGGAGTTGTTGCTTCTGTTAGAGGAGGTCGAGCAGGGCATCCACAAGCTCTTCAAGAGAGAACTGTATTAAATGCCGCCACTGGTCTTGGTGAAGCTGCTCTTAAGATCGTTAAGAATCATTGGAAATATCCTCTTGCGGGAATTGCTGCTGGAGTAGCTATAAGCGGATTAGGAAGTCTTGTGGGAGGGAATGAAATAAACTTTGAGAAAGATGCTTCAGATAAAGTTACTCAGGGTCTCATTGATACTTTCGTTCCTAGAGTAAATCCTCCTCCATCATATACTAATAGAATAGTTACTATGGGTGGTGGTAATATGCCTGAAGGATGGGAAAGTTCTATAGAGAGAGATTATACTTCTGCTGGAGTAAGACAGTTAATGAACTTCGGAGCAGAAGTTGGGGCTCAGATTAGACTAAGAGATGATAGAGGAGCTATAACTCCTCAGTATATTCAGAAGGCTATGAGAGATAGGTATTATTAATGCCAGGTGATTTTGATTTCCTAAGTTCTGACGATCCTCTTGCTGGAGAAGTAGACGCTTTTCTACATCCTTCTTCTGGAAGAGACCCTCTTTTCGGAGGAACTCCAGTTCCTTCTTCTTCTCCGGCAGA
>PFNU01000036.1 GCA_002792135.1 bacterium (Candidatus Torokbacteria) CG_4_10_14_0_2_um_filter_35_8
TACAACACTACTAAAAGAAATGATATATTAGATGGATGTATCTGGTTCGGTTGTGATAATGGGGTTTTTGGGTCGGAGTTTGGAAAGAGTGTGATTCAAAAGTATGTTGAGATGCTAGAATTCTTAAAAGACAAAAATACTATTTTTGAAAAATTCCACATCTCGGATCAGGTGTATAATTTTCTCTATTATGATAAGAACATAAACTATCGGGGTGTTGAAAGAAGATTAAGGAGTTTTGATTGTAAAATTGTTTTTTGCAAAATTAAAGAAGATGAAGATGTTTTCAAAAAAAGAATTGAAGAAAGATTAAAAAGTGTTCCTCATTATCAAAGAATTGTAAAACCTTTTTCTTGGTACATAAAACAGCAGAGAACCTATGAGCAATTTTTAGAAAAAAGTATCTTACCAGTTTTAGAAGTTGATATGACAAAGATTCCTAATGAGAAGTATAAGGAGGTTTTGGGATGGATAAAAGAGGAAGCGTAAAGTGTAAAGTGAAAAATAAGAGGGAATTAGGAATTAGGAATCAGGAATCACGAATATTAGGAATTAGGTGTTAGGTTGTAGGGGGTAACTTTTCTACAACCTACTCCTTAATCCCTATCACCTAGATTATTTGAATTTTGCATTTTTCAGCCCTAGGTAGATCCGCCTTGGGACGTAGTACATCCCTTGGGTGGTGAACTTTCAACTTAAAAATATGTCTAAACGAAAAACTAAAAAGAAACTTAAGGTATTATTTGTTGCCTCCGAGTGTGCACCTATTGCTAAGGCAGGGGGGCTTGGCGATGTGGTGGGGAGTCTTCCTTTGGCTTTAGAAAAATTAGGATGCGATGCGAAAATGGTTATTCCTAAGTATGAGGCAATTAATGACAAGAAATTTAGTATAAAAAAGAATATTAAAAATCTTAAAATCCCTATTGAAGGCAGAAAGGAGAAGATAAATATTTTTAAGACTAAACTTCCTAACTCTCAAGGCATAGAAGTTTATCTTCCAGAAAGTAAGAAATTTTTTGGGGGAGAAGATATGTATACACACAAGCGGCCCGGGACAAGCTTTATTTACTCATTTGTATTTTTATCTCGTACTGCCTTAGAGATTACTAAAGCCATAAAATTTAAGCCTGATGTTATTCATCTTCATGATTGGCATACTTCTTTTATTCCTTTGTGGCTTAGAACCACTTTTGAAGACGATCCATTTTATAAAGATATAGCAACCCTTCTTACAATTCATAATCTTGCGCACCAAGGAGAAGCAGATATAAACCTACTCAAGTTTGCAAATCTTAAAGTTAAAGATTTAGACCTTTTGGGATGGGATGCGCATGATAAAGATGTTGTTATTCTTTTTCAAGGAATAGTACTTTCTGATCTTATTAACACGGTAAGTCCTACTTATGCCAAAGAGATTTTGACTAAAGAATATGGACGGGGATTAGATAAAATTTTACAAAAAAGAAAAGATAGACTTTTTGGAGTTGTAAACGGCATTAATTATGATTTTTTTAATCCTAAAAAAGATAAGAATATTTTTCAAAATTATGATAGCGACTCTTTAGATAATAGGCTTATTAATAAAGTTGAACTACAGGAGAAATTAAAGCTCGACTGTGATTCAGAAGCACCAATTATAGGGATGATTTCTAGAATCACTTCTCAAAAAGGATTTGATCTACTAGATAAGATCATGAAGGAAATTGAGAATCTTAATTTCCAGTTTGTGCTTTTAGGAGTTTTGAGAAAAACTGAGTCGAAGAAGATGGTAAAAGCGATGTTTCTTGCCGCAAAAAAATACCCAAAAAGAGTATCTTTAAACCTAGAATTTGATCCAGTGCTTGCTAATCAAATTTATGCTGCGTCTGATATATTTCTTATGCCTTCCAGATTTGAGCCTTGCGGTCTTGGTCAAATGATCGCCATGCGTTATGGAGCAGTGCCTTTAGTAAGAAAAACTGGCGGTCTTGCTGATACTGTTTTAGATTTTGATAAAAAAACAGAAAAGGGCACTGGCTTTGTTTTTAAGAAGTATAATAGTAGGGCGCTTTATAATACATTAAGACGTGCTTTAAATGTTTACAGAAGAGATAGAGAAGCTTGGCGCAAGATCATGATTCAGGACATGAGAAAGGATTTTACTTGGGATAGATCTGCAAGGCAGTATTTAAAGCTTTATAAAAAAGCAATTAAGTTTCATAAGAGGGGTGAGGATTTGGATGAGAAGATTTATAATAGGATTAAAGGGTTGAGAGTTAAGATTTAGCTTTATTTCTGTAGAGACGTTGCATTGCAACGTCTCTACTTTATAGAAGGTAATTTTCAGGCGTATTCCCACGCCTTTTTTGTTTTTACCTATATTTAAGCCAAAAAATTTGAAAACATATCTCCTTTGTGTTATACTACTTTGCTTTTAAATAAAAAAGTAAGTATGCTCCGGAGCTTTGGTTTTTGTGAAGAATTGATTCTGTGGTTTTAATTTAAGCTTCGTAGTATGCTCCTTTTCTGGATTATAAAAGCGGAGGAGCATTATCAGGCGAAAAATGGATTTTACCAACCTTTCGCTAAATATAGGCAAAAATGAGAAGCAAGCTAGGAATTATTATCGCCATGGCTTTTTTGACAGGTGCTGTCTTTTCCGCACTAGGTTTTTATAATTTTGGATTTTATAGAACCGAGATGAAAGTTCTGGTTGTCCGAGATATTTTTGATCAAGATATTAGCGATGCTCTTCTTGCAAACGAAGAATCAGCTCTTCTTTTAAGTGAAAGTATCAATACAAGCTCTTTTTCTAATAAAGTTTTTGATTTTGATCCTGAAATTATTCAAAGTTGCTTCGGAAATAGCAATGAGGAAATCTATGAGAATTGGAGGAAAAATATTAAAGCATCTTTAGAGGAAGATTCACCGATTTTTAGCATTACTATTCTTCATAAGGATAAAGATCAGGGTTTAAAAATTGCCCATGCCATAGAACAGGTCTTAAAAACCCAAAAAGAATTTTATACAGGCAATCTCTTTGAAAGTATTTCAATGGATAGAAATAGAAAGACACATTCTTTTGCTATTAAGACAGTTAGTGGCCCTTTTTCTTATCTTAGTTTTAATATTTGGGAAAATGCAGGCTTAGGCTTTTTATCAGGCTTTGTTTTAGGAACTATTCTGGTGTCTCTATATGGTTTTGCTTTTCCTGTCAAGGTAAAAAAAGAGATTGTACCAAGAAAAGTATTTGTTGAAGAGGTCGAAGCAAAACCAAGGGGTTTTTGGAATTTTGTAGAAAGATTACTCGAGACTCGAGACGATGATATAAATTTACTTGCCTTACCTGCCGATGCCGCAATTGGTATAGGGATTGATGTGTCCAAGGACAAAACCAAGGCAAGCCCTCAGTCTAAAGTTGTCGCCTTAGAAGCTTTAGATTTATTTTTAAAAGGAAAAGCTAAAAATATTCTTCTTGCAGGAGGATATTTAGGAAAACCTGATGAGATAACTGAAGCAGAAGCAATGGCTAGGGTTATTGAGAATAGTGTTCCTAAAGAAAAGTTATTTTTAGAAAGTAAGAGTTATCGTACTTATATGAATGCTGACTGTACTTTGCCAATAATGGAAAGCCATGGCTGGAAAACCGCAATTATCGTTGCTCAGCAGTGGCATGCAAGAAGAGTGAGAGCAACATTTAAAAAGCGCTGGAGAGGAAGTGATATAAAGTTTGCTATTATAAAAGCAAGATCCCCGTATGGTGGAGGATCTCAAAGTAGGCTCAATTATTTTTGGACTTTTGCTATTTGGGACAGCCTTGCTTTTGTTTTTTCGAAGTTGAAAAGTTACTGTTGAAGTCCTCTAGTTTCTTATTAGATAGTTATAAAGACAAAGGACAGTAGAAAAAACTACTCTCTTTTTTTGTATCTTAATCCAAAATCAATAATGAACTCCCCGAATTTGTATATTGTATTCTTATCTTTAAAGATGGATTATAGAAGATAGGGACAGTTTATTGTGAAAAGACATTGTTTTGAAAATTCCCTCATATTCCTCGTTTGGTGTACTAAATATATAAACCTTGTTGTTATGAGAGAAATAATAATTAAAGTGATCAGGACTGCCTTCTTCTAAGACTTTATAACCTTTAATACCTTCATTTGTATTAAAAGACTTCTTTTGATCTAGATTAGTAATACCAACCCTGCTATTTTCCTCTTCAAGCCAACTATTTATATCCAGACCATTAGGATTATCTTCTACGGCTAATATAAACTCTGGATATGTTATCTCTTCTCCACTATTAAGTTTATCGAATTCCTCTGGTTTCCAAAATTTAGTATTGTTTGTATCCTCATCTTTAACTGAAAGATTAAGTTCCTTCGGATATACAAAACTATACCCATACTCTTTGTTCTCATAGACTTTAGAATCTTCTGGGGTTGAGGGAACCTGAAAAAATCTACAGCCTTTACTACCACTAAGTAACAAGAGACAAAGACATAAGGTAATAACACTTAATGTAGTACGTTGAAAACTTTTCCCCATAGGTTTATTTTTAATAACCTTTAGTTTATTACAAACTCACCTTCACGAAATTAATCTTCCCGCACCTTACAACATCCCCATTTTTCAAATTCACTTCTTTATTCAAACCTGAAACCTTTTTATTGTTAATCTTCACAGCACCTTCTCGAATAAGCCTTTTTGCTTTACCCTTACTTTGAGCAAGATGAAGTTTTACTAAAAGATCAGTAATATTCCATTTGCTTTTACTTAATTTTACTTCTTTAGCCTTTGTGGGTTTCTTTTTGTCTCTAAAAACTCTATTAAATTCCTCCTCTGACTTTTCTGCTTTTTTGGATCCGTGATATATAGTAACGATTTCTCTTGCAAGACGAGCTTTTACATCTCTAGGGTTTACTTTGTTATTTTTCAAATCTTTTTCTATTTTTTTAATCTCTTCTTGAGGAATATCTGTACAAAGCTCAAAATAAGAGATCATAATTTCATCCTTTGCTGCCATTGTTTTTCCAAACATGGTAAAAGGGTTGTCAGTAACTGGAATAGTATTATGAAAACTTTTACTCATTTTCCGACCGTCGTTTCCGGTAAGTAGAGAGCAAGTAATAACGAATCTTTCCTTGTTTTTTAGTTCCTTCATCAAAGTTCTTCCGCAAAGCATATTGAAAGTCTGATCAGAGCCACCTAATTCTGCATCAGCTCTTAGTACTACCGAGTCGTATCCTTGCATAAGAGGATAGAGAAATTCATGTAAGAAAATAGGAAGGCCTTTTTTTATTCTCTCTTGATACATGTCTCGTTCTAACATTTGCTGAACAGTAAAATGAGCGGAAAGTTCGATTACTTCTTTAAAACTAAGCTTATCAAGCCACTCGGAATTAAACTTGATTTTAGTAGGATTATTTCCAGCAAAGTTTAAGATTTTACTTACTTGATCTTTATAAGTTTTTGCGTTTTCTAAAACTTGTCTATGGGTAAGAGGAATTCTTGTCTTGGATCTACCTGTTGGATCACCAATTCTTCCTGTAAAATCTCCAATAAGCATGACGATCTCCCATCCCAAATCTTGAAGTTCTTTTAATTTCCTTAAACACACCGCATGGCCGAGATGGATCTCCGCGCCGGAAGGATCAACTCCATAATATACCTTAAGTTTTTTACCTGATTTTAAGGCTTTTTCTAAAGCTTCTTTAGAAGGATAAATTTCTGCAATTCCCCATGAAAAAAAACGTTTGATTTTTTGGTTTCTACTTTGTTGTGGCATAGTATTAGTAGGTTAAAAATGCAAGATGGATTTTTTATCTAGCAGGCCGGACTTTAGTCCGGCTTAAGTTAGCTATCGGCCGACTAAAGTCGGCCTTGCTATATTTATTATTAATTCTTTTCTTAAGGATATGTTAAAAAACGCTATTAAGCAAGATTACTCCTAAATTTTACAAAAGCTCCATATCTTCTTAACATTAGATTTAGATTGTGATAGATTAAAGTTACAAAATACTGTAATTTGTATTATAATATATAAAGTAAGACTTTTGCGTTCTTTGATATCTACTTTAATTTTTAGTTTTTCAGCCCGAGGCTGATCCGCCGAAGTCCGACAAAGTCCGCTGGAGCCCGAAGACAAAGGTGGAAGACAAAGGCGGAACACTTTACGCTTCTAACATGCCAAAAAGACGAAAACTAAAAAACAAACTAAGAATTATAAAAAAGAAGGGTCTTTTGGGATATATGGAAAATAGCAAGAAGCAGGCTAAAAGAGCAGGAAAAGGAAAAAGAAAGAGGAAATTTTGGAGAAAGGCTTTAAAAGCTGCCTTAATAGTAGGAGTTATCCTATTCTTCTTAGGATCTGTAGCTTTCGTCGGTGCTTTTATCTACTTTTCTCGAGATTTACCTTCCCCTGATAAAATTAATGCCCGCACTGTTGCTCAAAGTACTAAGATTTATGATCGCACAGGTACAGTTCTCTTGTATGAAGCATTTGGGGATGAGAAACGTACCATGCTTTCTATCGATAAAATGGGGGACAATGTTAAATATGCTAGCATTGCTGCAGAAGATAAGACTTTTTACTCTCATCCTGGTTTTAGTGTTAGGGGAATAGTTAGGGCGTTTTGGAAGGCTATTCGTGGCCAGAGAATGGAGGGAGGCTCTACTATTACCCAGCAGTTTATCAAGAATTCTATTTTGACCTCTGAGAGAACAGTAACCCGTAAGGTAAAAGAACTGATTTTGGCAATAGAAATGGAAAGGAAATTTTCTAAAGACGAAATTCTTCAGATGTATCTCAATGAAATAGCTTATGGCTCTAATGCTTATGGAATAGAAGCAGCAGCAGAAACTTTTTTCGGAAAGCATGCTAAAGACTTAACTGTCTCAGAGGCTGCATTGCTTGCTGCTCTTCCCAATCGTCCTACTTATCTTTCGCCATATGGAGTACATACTGATGATCTAAAGAGAAGGCAAGATTGGATTATTGATACTATGAAAGAATTGGGTCACGTTTCACAAGAAGAAGCAGAGAAAGCAAAGCAAGAAGAATGGAACATACAGCCTTATCAAGAAAACATCAGAGCTCCTCACTTTGTAATGTATGTTTTGGAATACTTAGCAGATAAATATGGAGAAAAAGAAGTGCGAGAAAGCGGCTTTACAGTAATTACTACTATTGATCTTACAAAGCAAAATCTTGCTGAAAGCTTAGTTAAAAAATATGTAAAGATTAATAGAACAAAATATCGTGCCAATAACGCTGCCCTAGTTGCCATTGATCCTAAGACGGGTCAGATACTAACTATGGTAGGATCTTATGATTACTTTGATAGAAAAAACGATGGTAATGTTAATGTGGCAACACGCCTTAGACAACCAGGATCTTCTTTTAAGCCCATTGCTTATGCTAAAGCTTTTGAAAAGGGATTTACTCCCAATACTTTACTTTATGATTTAAATACGGATTTTGGGGGAGGCTACAAACCTAAAAATTATGATAAATCACAGCATGGTCCTGTGACCATGAGACAATCTCTTGCAATGTCTCTCAATATTAATGCAGTGAAAACTCTATACCTTGCTGGAATTGATGATACTATTGAACTTTCTCAGAAAATGGGAATTACGACTTTAGAGAAAGGGAAATTTGGTCTTGCTCTAGTTTTAGGAGGTGGGGAGGTAAAACTTCTTGATGAAACCGCGGCATTTTCCGTTTTTGCAAATGATGGCCTAAAGCAAAAGAAAACCCCAATTCTTAAAATTACTGATAGTAATGGGAAAGTTATAGAGGAGTTTAAGCAAGGAAAAGGGGAACAGGTTTTAGGCAAAGAAGTAGCAAGAAATATTAATAGTATTCTTTCTGATAATGAAGCAAGATCTCCGGTTTTTGGATCAAAATCTTCTCTATATCTTGGCTCTCGTCCTGCTG
>PFNU01000002.1 GCA_002792135.1 bacterium (Candidatus Torokbacteria) CG_4_10_14_0_2_um_filter_35_8
GAAAAGTCAAGTGACTAAGAAAAAAGAAGAGTCTCTTGCTCTTATCTGTGAGATTTGTTCTGCTCGTGAGAAGGAGGTAAGACTCCGCCTTAATTATAGAGCCGTTCTTTGTATTGATTGTTACCTCAATATTAAAGATCAAGAGAAAAAATATCTTTTAGAGAAACGGGAAAAGATGAAGACATGAAATTCACCAGTTACGACACCATAGAAGAAATGTTTGAATCTCTCAAAAAGGCTATGGATGCTGCCGATAAGAGGGTTAAACCTTGGCAAGAGAAAATGACTACTCCAGGTACCTACTTCTATCAAGAATATGAGGAATTTATAATCTGGGGAGAAATTCTTAACATAGAGGAGTTTCTTTCCCCAGATGAAGCAGAATGGGAGAAACAGGAAAGAGAAAATTCTGCTTTGAAGAATTATAGATTCTGCCGATGTTTTAGTCCCTTATGTCCTGAAGGAGAATTGGGAGATGTTCATGTCTCAGAGATGTCAGGATTAATAACCAAGAAAGCCTTTGAGAAAGCCAGAAAGAACAATTGGTTTCTCACACTCATTTTCGAGTAGTTCTAAACTAGTTGTAATCACTTCTTGAAGGAGTTAATATAAAATAACAATGATAGTAAGAATAGTTTTACCTTCAGTAATTCTTCCTTCCATAGAATATTTAAGATCAGAGATAATTAATTGTGCCACCATAGCTAGAATTTCACGGGGGAAAAGAGATCTTCTGACTTTTCAGAAATCCGAAGAAATTCTGCGGAGAATTCTCAAGATGAAACCTTTCCCCCACGAAAGCATTTTGGAACATTCCAAAGTGACTATCTATATTAGAGGGAGTAGGATCATTACTCACCAACTGGTCCGGCATAGATTCTTTTCTCCAACTCAAATCTCAACTCGATATGTTCAACCTGAGAAAGAAGTAATTCTAATAGATCCTACCCTCGGAAAAGAGGCTCCTTTCCGAGGGAATACTAATGATCCAAATTGGACAGAAATTTCCAGTCCGTTTGCTCGCTATTCTTACCAAGGATTTAATAATGCAGAAGATCTCCGGAAGAATAGAGGATGGACTCGAGAGCAAGCTAGATATCTCTTTCCCCCATGTCTCGCAGCAGACATAATTATTAGTGCAAATTTTAGAGAATGGAGATATACAATCTCTCT
>PFNU01000089.1 GCA_002792135.1 bacterium (Candidatus Torokbacteria) CG_4_10_14_0_2_um_filter_35_8
TTATGGCATATTTAGCAGGGGGTATGACATTTCTATATGGCTCAACTATGACATTATCATGTGGCTACGACATTTAGCCAAAATACTTGACAAAGGATCCATATAATGATATATCATGATGTCAGAATGAAAATGGGTTAAGGAATGCAACATTGTATTCCAGAACTCTAATTCTGACCTAGCTCTAGCTCTTTTTAAAAAACATCCTCCTTTCATGGATCTTTGGTCCGTTGATATTAATTACAACAATTAAGTTGTAGTTAGTATTGATGGACTAAGGATCTAGATGTTGTAGGATCCTTGGTCCGACCGAAAACTCATTTTCCAAAGGAGGAAAAAGAAGTGAAAAGAAGTTTATTACTCATTAGTTGCTTAGCGCTTATCCTGGCTGTATCCTTAGTGGCATCAGCAGAGGAGATGGGAATCTGGTTGACCCCTACCATAAGGGTCGTTTTCGCTGCCGACGCCGACGAAAGATCAGAGTACGAGTGCCAGTTTGACAGCGACGGCAAGCTGACCGCAGTTATCGGAGTCGTTTTGTACTTAAATCCCCGGAAATCATACAAAATCTACGGGGAAGACTTTCTCTGGGGGCCAGAAAATGCCCTTAAAGACAAAAACAAGCTTGTAGTGATGCAGTCCGATACTGGTCAGTTAGTCAACAAGGTTGATGAGGAGAGAAAGTATCTCGATTTGATGCTCTCTGAGGCGGAGAATTTCAGTGTGCGCCAGCCTAAGCTTGGGGTACTCGGTCCCCCTGCCTACACAGAGGGAGAGAAGAAAATGTTTGTCACCCTGAGGATCGAGTGGAAACTTCCGTTTTAGAGTAGCGATCAAGACTACTAGCTAGGGTTTAGAAAAAAGGAGAGTGCGTGGTAGACGAATTCGAATTACACCTCTCCTTTTTTCATTATTCTAAAAATAACAAAACCTAAATAATCTGAATTTATTAATCATTTCATAGTCTTCTTTTTTCAAATTCACTTACTTTCCACTTTCTTTTTCAAGCTCGAAACCGGCTCAAAAAAATAATCTAACATTTCTTCTGTAGTCATCTCCATTATATTCTTACGATACGGTACATACTTCCCTTCGATGTTCTTTTTATTAATTGTTATACTCCATTCCTTCTTTCCTCTTTCCAACACTTCTCTTGTTTTCTCTTCTTTCTCTATTTTTCTTTCTACTTTTGTTTCTCCTACCACCTTTTTCCTTTCTACCTTTTCTTCTTTTTTTTCAGAAATCTGAGTCATGTGGTATTTATTGGTAACCTCTTTAAGAATTATTAAACTCTCATCCTTATCCCCGTATTCTAAAAGACCTGCAAATTCTGCGGAATTTAAAAAGCAGGAGATAAGTTTAGCTGCTCTTTTTGAAGAAATCTTATATTCTCTTATAACTCTGTTTACTAATCCCCCTCTTTCTAGAGGAGTATTTTTATTAATAGAGTGATAAAGTTCTTGAAAGAGTTTCGGAGATAGAAAAGCGCAAGTAACCGCTTTTTCCTTTTCTTCTTTGCTACTTGGATAAAGAATTTGATGGGCAAGATCAGTAAGCTCCAGTTTATCCTCTCTTGTTTTTAGCAATCCAAGATCTCTCATAGAACCGGTTCTTCTGATAAATGCCCCACACGTTGGAGATCCTGTGCCTTTTGCACCTCTTGAATTAAAACCTGCAAAAATCTCTTTTTTAAAGGATGGCCCACCATATTTAGATGCCTCTTGGATTATTTTTACAGCACTATCTAAAGTCAACCAAGGAAAACTTATATTTTCGGATTGGCTATCCTTTTTTTCTATGTTGTCTTTTCTCACGGTTTTTACTACTTAAGAAATAAGGGATAAACAAATGTTTTCACAGGCTTTTGAAAGGGAAGACCACTAATCTATATTTAGTTACTATCTTACCTAATTAAATTGATAGGTCAATAAGTAAAAATTGTGGATATCTCCTGAGTATACAAAAAGTTCCCTTGCCTCCATAAGTTTCAATCCTTTCAATCTCTATTTCCTAGTTCTCTCAAGAGATAAGCTTACATCAAAAAAAGAGATAAGTCACTCTCTTATCCCTTTCAATTTCCTTAATATATTATTTTTAATTAGAGTAATACCTTATTATTTTTCCCTTAAAACTCTCCAAATAAACTTTGGATTCCCAATAATATACCGCTTCCATAATCTTTTCGGTTCAGTTACTAACCGAAAAACCCACTCCATATTATGTTTTAACATCCATTTTGGAGCTCTTTTTACCTCGCCACTCAAATACTTAAAAAGCGCGCCAACACCGATAATTACAGATACTTCAAGTTTATCCAAATTCGCAAGAGCCCATTTCTCTTGTCTTGGATTTCCCATTCCAACAAGTAATATTTCTGGCTCTACCTTATTAATTCCAGCAATAATCTTATCACTTTCTTTTTCATCAAAAAAACCATGATGATACCCAACTATCTTAATACTGGGTATTTTTTGTTTTAATTTTTCTCCTGCTTTCTCAGCTACCCCTTTCTCATCTCCAAGAAGATAAAACTTATATCCTTTATCCTGTGTTGCCTTACAAAAATCAGGGATAAAATCAGTGCCAACAAAATTATGGCCAGGATTAATACCCTGCCTTTTTATTGCCCAGGAAGCTCCTGCACCATCTCTTAAAACTAAAGATGCGTTTTGCAAAATTTTTTTATAATCTTCATCCTCATACGCTAAATTTAGAGTATAAGCGTTTGCTAGGACTACTAAATTGGATCTCTCTTTAGCTATTAAAGATTCGATATGAGCTATGCCTCCTTCGGGTGTATAAAGAGTAATCGGTACTCCTAGGACAATAACTTTATTTTTGTTATCTTTATTCATTGCAGTTTAGTTATATTAGCAGGACCGACTTTAGTCGGTCTCCAAGCCGGACTAAAGTCCGGCCTGCTAGGGACAAAGTCAAGACGCAAGAACTTCTTTATAAATCTCTTCCACTCTCCTCACCTGCACTTCAACATCAAACTCTTCCCCTGCTCTCCTCAAAGCATTCTCTTTTATTTGGCTTAAAACATCGGGGGTTTTTCTAATCTCAATCATCTTATCGACAAGTTGCTCTACACTTTCTGGATCAATAAGAAATCCAGTCTTTTTGTCTTCAATCAACTCTGGAATACCTTCAACTTTGGTCGACAACACAGGAAGACCAAGAGCCATAGCCTCAATAATAGTCATTGGTGTACCTTCACCAAAACGCGAAGGAAGTACCATCAGATCACATTTTTTTAATATCGCCGGTACATCATTTCTAAAACCAGCAAAAGTTACATGCTTATCTAGATTAAGTTCTGATACAAGAGAACGCAAATTAGGACCATAATTAGGATCTTCAGACATATCATCACTTCCTACAATAAGTAAGTAAGTGTCTGAAAATTGTTCGGTAACTGGTTTTAACGCCTTTATCAAAAGATCAACTCCTTTTCTTGGACGTAGAAGTGCAACTACGATAATTAAAAACTTATCTTTAGGAATATTAAATTCCTCTCGAACATCCTTTTTCTTATCTCCTGATGCCAGTCGTAAAGCATTAATATCAACCGCATTATGTACTGCAACTATTTTTTTGGGATCCATTTTCATATCTCTTATCATCTCTTGCCGCAAGCTTTCACTTACAGCTATATAGCGATCTGCTATCCACCGAGTTAGGTGGTCAATAAACTCATTGCGTTTTCCTCGTTTTAGATCAGCAAAATCTCTCAAAATAGGGCTATGAAGGTGAGTTACGCATTTCCGTCTTGTTATAAAGCAAGCTACCCGACCAACCAAATTAGATCTTATTGTATGTGTATGCACAATATCGATCTTATTTTTCTTGATAATTTTTATTAATTTCAAAAGAGGAATTAAAATATTCCATTGTGATTCCATATAGACTAAAAAGGTCTTGACTTTTATCTTCCTAAGCTTCTTAAGCAAATCTGCATCAGCAAAGCAGACAACATGAGGGGTAATAACTTCTAAATCTGCGTTTTTAACTAGATTATAAACCACTTGTTCTGCTCCTCCAAAATATTTTCCTTGGATAACATGAAGGACTTTGATTTTCATTTTATTAAGTTAATACTGCTTAGTTTCTTTTTATTATTTAAAAGTATTATATCACAATAAAGTAGAACCATAAATTAAAAATCGCAAACCACAGAAGACGAGATACTGGCCTCGTCTTTTTTGCGCATTTCTTGGGCATTCTTTGTGAATTTACAAAACTGCAATCTTTATAAAGATATTATACACTGCAACGTCCGGGATCTACACAGAAAGCCCTTTTTAAAAACAAAAAAATAAGCTAAGTCTTGACACAACAGCTAAAATGTGATACTTTAGCGTGTTTAAAGGTTTTACTAGATTAATATGCAAAGAAAGAGCAAGGTTATATACATTGGGTCAATTCTTATAGTAAGTACCTTGGCTGTAGTTGCGGCTTTCCTTTATGATACAAAAACAAGTGGTGAACTTGCAGGTATTTCTGACCGCATTTCTGATGTATCCGCAGCTTTAAAAATAAAGCCATATTTTGAAGCAAAAGATACTGAGAAAACATTTTTAGTACTTTTCCAAAATGATATGGAGCTTCGTCCTGGTGGTGGATTTATTGGCTCTTTTGCAATTGTCACTGTAAAAGACGGACAAGCTACTCGCGCTGATGTCTATAATTCTTATATTACTGATAATTTGTTTGAAGGAAAGAAAAAGCCACCTTATCCGCTTTGTGAATGGTCTAATGTTAAAAATTGGGAAATAAGAGACTCTAACTTCTCACCAGATTTTTCTATAAATGCAAAACAAGCCCTCGCCTTCTATGACGAAATGGCATCTAAAAATCCTTCTTGGAAAGAGAGTTTTGATGGGGTGATTGCAATTAACACTCAAACATTAAAAACAATTTTAGAATTTACAGGTCCAATTAAACTTGAAAAATATGCAATCACATTTGCTTCTAAGAATGCTGCCGATGAGTTAGAGAAATGGGTTGAAAAGGATTATCAAAAAACAATCAAAGACGAGACAAAACGTAAAGATCTTATGAAAGATTTATCTAGCCAGTTGATTAAGAAAGTACAATCTCTTACCAAAAAAGACAAAGCAAGACTTACTAATGAATTATTTAATCATTTAGATAATAAAGATATTTTACTATTTACCTTTGATGAGAAAATTCAGTCACTGATTGAAGAAAAAGATTGGGGTGGAAGAGTAGTAGAAAGCGGTAATAAAGATTACTTAATGATCGTTGATGCCAGCATTAGCTCTTTAAAAGTTGATCCATCTATTAAACGAGGGGCAGAATATTCTGTTGATTTTTCATCTGGTAAACCCATTGCAACTCTTACTCTTACTTATACCAATACCGCAAAGAAAGTAGACTGGCGCACTACAGAAAAATACAGAAGCTACACAAGAATTTACGTCCCAGAAGGAAGCTGGCTAGAAGAAATTAAAGGTAATATCGGCGAAGTCCGCTTTGCAGATGACCTGGGTAAAAAAGTGTTTGGATTTGAAGTGCAAGTACCTCTCCAGAAGACTGTAAAAATAACACTTAAGTATAAATTGCCAGAGAATATTACTGAAGAGAATTATGAGTTAATCATTCAACATCAATCTGGTGCAGATAGAGAAATTAAATCAAAAGTTAAATAGTTACCTAGTACTATAGTCTGCAAATGTCTAATTAAGAATATCTAATTTCTAATCAATGTCCAATGTTAAAATGCCCAATTTTGGTCATTAGACATTCTCTAATTGGGATTTGATTAGAAAGTCTTAATTAGAAATTAGAAATTTATAATATATGGCAACAGTAATAGCATTACAATTAAGCAAGCTAAATAACCTCGTACAGGAACGAGAGCTTGTTTATGCAACTTCAAAAAGAATCCTAGATATTCTTATATCTCTCCCTGCTCTTGTTATTGCATCGCCATTAATGCTTGTTATTGCTATTGCAATCAAGCTTGATTCTAAAGGACCGATAATCTTCGTCCAGAAACGCTATGGCTATCACGGAAAGATATTCTCTTTCTATAAATTTAGAAGTATGTATATTATGCGAGATGAAATGACGCCAAAAAACTTAAAAGATAAGCGTATTACTAGAGTTGGTCGTATTATTAGACGCAATTTTGTAGATGAACTTCCTCAGTTCATCAATATTTTAAAAGGTGACATGTCGCTTGTTGGTCCAAGACCAGAACAGGTTTTTTTGACAGAAGAACATTTTAATATTTACAAAAAACGATCCTGCGTAAAACCTGGACTTACTGGTCTTTGGCAGATTAATGGTAAAAGATCACCAATTTATCAGAATATTAAGTATGATCTTAAATATATAAGAAAAAAATCGTTTTTACTTGATTTAAAAATCTTAATTAAGACAATTCCGGTATTGATTAGAGGTGAAAAGTAAGTTAGAAATCAGGTATTAGGGGTTAGAAATTAGTGATTTAAGAATGTAGGATTTCAAATACAGAGGGGCATTACGCACCCCTTTTTGTATTGCTTTTATTATTACATGAGGATAGGGGGGATATAGAGTAATATGTCCTTATTTCATTATGTAATTTTTTAATACTAAAAAAAGGCGCCAGAGAGTAAAAATATCATACCCCCTGGCCTACCTAAAAAGCTTAGTAATACCTAATTCAAAGAAGGTATAAAAGGGAAATGGACTTCTGTTCTTACTAACAATCCTACCGTTATGGATTTGTTTTTTGATTTCTCCCAGAGATCCTAGCATTTCTTATCTCTACAAGTTTGAGCGTGCTCCTGTATTGCTTGAACGATTTCCAGGGTAACAACAGGGTTCTCCTCTCTTAGATATCTTCTAAATTCCTCACATGTCATTTCTTTCTCCCTCCTTATTTTTTGTTTTAAAAATACTTATCTAAAAAAGAAAATTAAATACATATTGATAACTATCCTCTATCTTCATATTACAACATTTTTTTGGTTTGTTCGAATTCACGCTTTATCAGGACTTGTCCTTCAAATGTTCAAATATATCTGCTGGACAAGAGAGATTTATTAAGGAATAGCCAAGTTTTGCTTCTTCTTAATTATCCCCCTTAGCATCATACTTTCAATTCCTATAAAAGAGGGGTACTATATAAAAAAAGACTAAAAGGAGGTGAGAAAAGTGTAATTGGCATCATCAAAATCTAAAAGAGCACTGAGGGAAAATAACTTATACAACCTTCAATTCATATAGATAACTTAAAAAGAAATTCTAAAACATTCTAGCAAAATTGAAGTTTTTGACAAAAAAGAATCCACCTTGCTGTGCCAAGAGAAGAGTCTACAAAAACTGTCTCAGAAACCTTAAAGCGCTCAGTTGATGATTTTCTGATTAATGAAGTAGGAGTAAGTAAGGGAGACCTTTTCAGGCACCAGGAGCCAGTCACCGGATACCAGTACTTAAGGGTTTTGGATTACATAAAAGGAAGGCGACATATTAACATATCGCCTTCTAAATAAATTATACATCAATTGTAGGAATGCACCATGGCGCGTTCCTTTAATAAATTAATATTCTTTTTAAGAAGGTTTTTTAGGCGTCTTTGTCTCAATAATATCTTTAGGAGCCGGGGTACTTACCGCCTTCGGCGCCGCTGGACTAGGCTTTTGAGGTGCTGGGGAAACTTGAGC
>PFNU01000055.1 GCA_002792135.1 bacterium (Candidatus Torokbacteria) CG_4_10_14_0_2_um_filter_35_8
TAAAGGATAGATTATCTGGCTTGATTGAAATTCTAAAACTAGAGGTGAAATATGACCTCCACGAAGTTTTTCTTTTGTAAATTTATCAAGTGCTTCTGAGCGGATTTTTGCACAAACAAAATACCAGTTATTTTTAATATAATCTTCTAAAATATAATCTGCTTTTAAAGGAAAATCATAATTATTTTCTCTAAGCCAATTAGCAAGTGCATTCTCATCATCACTGGTAAGAACAGTAACATCATAGATTCCAACTTCTTTAGTTTCGACAACAGTAACTTTTCCTTCTGTGCCTTGTAGCTTTAAATTAAATTGATCTAATTCTTGACCGACGGGGTATTGCACTTTAGTAACTTCAGAAAGTGCGGTAAAAATCTCGTTTGATAAATAATCGATTGTAGGCCTTGCTGGAGTAGGTACAACCCAAGCAAAATCTTTAGCATTTCCTCGAAAAGTAATAGAAAGTACAAGAGTCTCTTTCTGCTCTTTACTGTTATAGTAAATTACCGCTTTCTGATCAGATTCTTCTACCCAATACTCAGGAGACAGAAACACTCCTCCGTCGGCTTTTGTAAGAAGGGGTATCGGCAAAAATAATAGTAATAGGATTACTATAAGGAATAGTTTTTTCATAGGATTTTTTGATAAGAATTAAGAGTTATGCGAATGGATACGAATGCTTTACGAATCCACCTTCGTTTTACTTCGGTGGACAAGTGGGTCACGAATACTATAAAAGAATCAAGGATGAAGAATTTAGAATCGATATTCTCTATATTCTATATTCCAAATTCTAGATTCTAATCCTAGTCGCCTAGTAACCTAGTAGTCCTAGTAGCCTAATCATTTACTTTCCAAATTTGCCCTTCTTTGGTTCCATCAAATTCAAATAATCCTCCGTACTCATCGAAATAGAGTCTGTTGTCGTCCCAGCATTAAAATAGAGTTCTTTATTCTTTAGTAAATCCTCATCAAAAAACACCGGCAAATTAAAAAGATTGCCAAAAGGATGAACTCCACCAGGATCACAACCTGTAACTTCTTTTAGGTTTTTTATATCAAGGAAATCAACTAATTTAAATCCAAATAAATTTTTAAATTTAGAAGAATCAAGTTTTTTATCTCCAGGAAGAACTGCCATTATATTCTCTTTGTCTGTTTTCAAAACCAATGCTTTTGCACCTTGCTCGAGTTTGCAACCTCTTACCTTTGCTGCCTCTTCAGAAGTTTTTACAGGTTTATGATGATAAAGTTTATATTTAATCTTATTTCTGTTTAAGTAGCCTTTTAATTCTTCAAAAGAATTTCTTTCTTCACTCTCTTTAACTCCTGTAACTCTCAAATGAAGTTCGAAAAGCTGTTTTTTATCAGCAGGAGACGGTGCATCCATTATAGAAGTCTCTCCCGCAGAGTTTACAGGAAAGGGAATTACTTCTCGAATATTATTTTCATTAGATAAGATAGCGCAAATTCTATCAACTCCCGGTGCAATTCCTGCATGAGGCGGTCCACCGTATTTATAAGCTTCTAAAAGATGCCCAAATTTTTCTTGAGCTTTTTCCTTTTTAATACCTAGAATTCCAAGAATTTTCTCCTGAAGATCAGAATCCGTAATCCTTACACTTCCACCTGCTACTTCAAAACCATTACAGACTAAATCATAAGCATCAGCTTTTACTTTCTTTGGATCAGATTCTAAATATTGCAAATCGTCTTTTTTCGGCATCGTAAAAGGGTGATGCATAGCATCCCACTTTTTTTCTTCCTCATTCCATTCAAACATCGGAAAGTCGGTAATCCAGGCAAAAGCTAAAGTGTTTTTATTATTTTTATTTTTCCTAAGATCGGGCTTATCAGAATTATAGCGAGATATAGCTTCTTCATAAGACAGTCGCGGGAAAGGTTTTTTTTGTATCTTTTTATTTGTGATAGCTTCAACCACTGCAATCACCATTTCTTCAACAATGTTTAAAACATCATCTTGCTCAACAAAAGACATCTCCATATCAATTTGAGTAAACTCAAGCTGCCTATCAGCTCTTAAATCCTCATCTCTAAAACAGCGTGCAATCTGAAAGTACTTTTCTATTCCAGAAATCATAAGAAGCTGCTTGTATTGCTGGGGAGACTGAGGAAGAGCATAAAAGTTTCCTGGTTGTAAGCGGCTTGGTACTAAAAAATCCCTTGCGCCCTCTGGAGTAGGTTTTGTAAGAATAGGAGTTTCTACTTCAATAAATCCTTTTTCAGTTAAAAATTTGCGGATAAAATTCAAAAACTTATGACGGAAAATTAGATTCTTTAAAAGTCTTCTTCTTCGAAGATCTAAATAGCGATATTTTAGCCTTACATTCTCATCAATACTATATCCAGCTGAAGTAATAGAAAAAGGAAGTGGCTCTGATTTTGCTAAAATCTTCAAAGATTTTGCTTCTACCTCAACTTTTCCGGTTTCCAAGTCCTTATTCTCAAGACCTTTAGCTCTTTTTTTAACAATACCTTCAATTTGTAAAACACACTCTTGCCTTACCTTTTTTGCCTGTCTGTGTGCATCTTTTGCGGTTTTAGGATTAACTATTACTTGTACAATCCCCTCTTTATCTCTCAAATCAAAAAAGATCAATTTTCCGTGATCTCTTCTATTATGTACCCAACCAGCAATTATAATTTCCTCGCCTGCGTTTTTCTCAGTAAGAAGACCGCAGTAATGGGATTTAAAAGCTAATTTGTCCATTCCAAAATAGTTAAAAAACTTCAGCTTTAGTTGAGTTTATAGTACCAATTTAAGGGTTTTGTGTAAAGATGTTTAAAAAAAGACAGCACCTTTGATGTGTTACTTCTAAATTTTAAATGTATAAAAAAAGAAGGATTACTTCTCTATGTCTTGGATGATATTTAAGAAAAAAGTGATCAGCAGCATATAATCTCTTGAGTAAAGAAATATTTTCGTGAACTTTTTTATTAAATAATCTTTTAATTATATAAAAATTCAATTTTCGGGGTAGATTCTTAAAATTATTAAATGCTGAGGAGCTACATTATTAAGAATATGGCCAATCTATGATTCATTCACTTTTTTCCCTCTTTATTTAAATTTGTGGTATTGATTTGGGCGTTTTGTGTAAAAATACTCTATACTAAAAAGAGAAACTGTAAAAGGTAAGAAAAAAGACGATGAATCGCCTTCAAAATCTAATTTATCTTCTTTTAAAGTTAATAGATAATTTGAGGGAAGTATTTACTGCAATTTTTACTTCCCTCAAGCCATACCGAGAAAGAGATATCTAGATGGACCCCCTCCTGGCAACATCAAGGCAAGCAGCAAGGTGTTTTAAGGCTTGCTCAAGAATCTCCTCATCCTCAATTAAGGATCGTAGAAGTGTAGCACGAAAGTCAACAGATGGATACTTTCGAAATAGTGATAGTGAAGTATCCTCTTCATTAATGTTTTGATTGAGTGTCTGGGTAATATTGCATATAACTGGTTTTTATACGTAATGTTTTCATATAAGCATCTTATTCTGCAGATTACACAAATATTATCAAAACTTAAAAATCGCTTATACTTACATGATAGCGATTTCAAGAAATTATGCAAAATGTTTTTTTACTCCTGAATCAGCTCCTTAACTTTCATAACAGTCGTAATATTCATCCTCTCAATCTCCGAAAGCTTCATATTTATATATTTCACAGTCTCTTCTAAATTAGGAATCATCACGTATTCTAAAGCATTTACTCTTCTTCTAGTTTTTTCAATTTCCTCTGCCAAAAGCTCCGCTTTTTTCTCAATTTCAGCAAGTTTAACTAAATCTTCTAAAATAGAAGAAAACTCTTTTAAAGAAAGGTCAAGTTCTCCTGATGTTCCTAAAAATCCATAAGATAAAATGTCTCCCTCTGATGCAAACGAAAACTCAGGTACTCTTACTCCCATGATATTTTTATAAGCACAAGAAAGAGAGGTTTTCTTTTTTGATGACATTAAAGCTTCTCCAATAGTTTCAGGAGTCATCATGGAGCTTGCGATAATAAACTTTTTAAAAGCAGAAGAAAGCCTTTCTTCGATCTGCTCTCGAAGTGATTTACTTTCTTTAATAATATTCATAAATTCCCGCATCAGACCATCTCGCTTTTCCTTTAAAAGCTTATGACCTCTTTTTGCTACCTTCACTCTCTTCTTGAGCTTTAAAAGCTCCATTCGGGTTGGATTTACCGCTAAAATCATAAAATAAATTCAAAATTAAAAATGCAAAACATCACCGTCGTCACCCTGATCCGCCGAAGTCCGCAGACGAAGGCGAAGAAGGATCTCAACTTATCAGTGTACTCGAAGGCTGAGATTCTTCGCTCCGCTGCGGCTCCACTCAGAATGACAATTATTTTTAGGTATTGGACATTCCACCTTCGTTCGCGAACTTCGGCGAATTGGGGCTTGATTAGTCCGCCTGAGGCGGATTAATTAGAAATTTGAAATCTTTAGTACTAAGATCTCTTTTAAACCACCGATATAACTTAAGAAGATTTAACTTTCTCTTTTACCTTCCTCGGCATGTATTTTCTAATTTGTTCTTCCGTCACTCTCTTTAGCTCTTCTTCAGGCAAAATAGAAAGAAGTTTCCAACCAAGATCGAGTGTTGTAATAATACTGCGGTCCTCGTTTTCTTTCTGTCTTACAAATTTATCTTCAAATTCTTCGGCAAATTTTAGGAATTTTTTATCAGCATCAGATAAAGCTGCTTCGCCTAAGATCACTGCAAGTTCTCTTACTTCTTTTCCTCGAGCGTAGCTTGCAAAAAGCTGATTTAAAACTGCCGAGTGATCTTCGCGGGTTTTTCCTTCACCAATGCCTTTATCTTTAAGCCGAGAAAGAGAAGGTAGTACATCAATTGGAGGATAGATTCCTTTGTGGTGAAGCTCCCGAGAAAGCATAATTTGTCCTTCTGTAATATACCCTGTAAGATCAGGAATGGGGTGAGTTTTGTCGTCTTCAGGCATAGAGAGAATAGGAATTTGAGTAATAGATCCAGGCTTTCCTTTAATAAGCCCTGCTCTTTCATAAATGGTAGAAAGGTCAGTATAGAGATATCCAGGATATCCTCTTCTTCCCGGTACTTCCTTTCTTGCAGCAGAAACTTCACGCAAAGCTTCACAATAATTTGTCATATCAGAAAGAATTACCAAAACATGCATATCTTTTTCAAAAGCAAGGTACTCTGCACAAGTAAGCGCCATTCTAGGAATAGCAATTCTTTCGACAATAGGATCGCTAGCCAAGTTAATAAAAAGTACGGTTCTCTGAATTGCACCTGTTTTTTTGAAGTCTGAAATAAATAGATCTGCTTCTTCAAATGTAATACCAAGTGCTGCAAAAACTACTGCAAACTCTGCTTCTTTTTCTCCTCCTTCTTCACCTCTATCTCCTTCTTGCTGCGGTTTTACTACTTTTGATTGCCTGACAATTTGCGATGCAATACGCGCATGAGGAAGGCCAGATCCTGAGAAAATAGGAAGTTTTTGCCCTCTAACCAATGTATTCATTCCATCAATTGCCGAAATCCCAGTTTGAATAAAGTCATTAGGATAGCTTCTGGCATAAGGATTAAGGGGATTTCCATTGATATCTAAACGCTTATCAGGAATAATTTCTGGTCCTTTGTCAATTGGCTTTCCTGCACCATTAAAAACTCGGCCAATTATATCAGAAGATACTGGAAGAGTTTGAGTCTTTCCCAAGAAACGAACCTTGATCTTTTTTGCGTCAAGGCCACGAGACTCCTCAAACATCTGCACGAGCGCCATGTCTCGATCTATTTCCAAAACTTTCCCTCTTCTTATTTCTCCAGTTTGCATCTTAATTTCCACCAACTCTTCAAATTTCACGCCTGATGTTTTTTCTACAATTAAAAGAGGGCCTGCGATTTCTTTTACAGTTTTGTATTCTTTGAGCATAAAAGTGATTTTAAAACTAAAAGATGAAGTGTAAAGCAAAGTTTAGGTGTAGGTTTAGAGAGGAATCAGGAATTACGAATCACGAATCACGGGTTCTAGATACACTAGGTAGACGGATAGACGAAAGCTCTTACTTTTAACTCCAGCGTATCTGAGAACTCTTTTCTGCACTTAACCCAAATTCCTAATAGCTTAAATAGCTCTAATATCCTAATAGTCCTCACTCATTTTTCTCAGCAACCTCATTAATTTCCCTCCTTAATATCTTCAATCAACTTCTCTAGATCCTCAAGTTTACTCTCTGGCACCATCTTTGCTCTTGCAATTTTATTCCGGGAATCTAATTCTAAAATATTTTTTAGTTCTACTCCTTCTTGCTCTAAAGCCCTCTTAACTTCATTATGAAAAGTGATGATTGCTTTAAGGATTAAATACTGTTTTCTTAAAGAAGTATAAGTATCAATATCATCAAAAGCATTCTGCTGTAAGAAATCCTCACGAATAGACTTTGCAGTTTGTAAAATAAGCTGATCAGATGCTGATAGAGCTTCTACTCCCACAAGACGTACAATTTCCTCAAGTTCCGCCTCTTGCTGCAAAAGACTCATTGCCTTTTCTCTTATATCTACCCAGTCGCTTGCAATTTCTCTTTTAATATAATTTCCTACATTATCAAGGTAAAGAGAATAACTTTTCAGCCAATCAATAGCAGGAAAATGTCTTTGATAGGCAAGAGAAGCATCAAGTCCCCAAAAGACTTTCACTACCCGTAAAGTATTCTGAGTAACAGGTTCAGAAAGATCTCCCCCAGGAGGAGAAACTGCTCCCACTGCTGTTAGAGAGCCAACCCTCTCATCAGACCCAAGACACTTTACTTCTCCTGCTCTCTCATAAAATTGAGCGGTTCTTGAGCCAAGATAAGCAGGATAACCTTCCTCACCAGGCATCTCCTCTAGTCGTCCTGATATTTCCCGAAGAGCTTCCGCCCAACGAGAGGCAGAATCTGCCATCAAAGCAACTTTATATCCCATATCACGATAATATTCAGCTAGAGTTATTCCCATATAAATTGATGCTTCTCTTGCTGCAACAGGCATATTAGAAGTATTGGCAATAAGAACTGTTCTTTTCATAAGAGGTTCACCTGAGCGAGGATCTTTAAGTTCTGGAAACTCAGTTAAAACATCTGTCATTTCATTTCCTCGCTCCCCACAACCAATAAAAATAATAATATCACTATCAGCCCATTTAGAAAGCTGATGTTGAACCACGGTTTTTCCCGATCCAAAAGGACCCGGAACGCAAGCAGTACCACCCTTTGTAATGGGGAAAAAAGTGTCGATTACTCTTTGGCCAGTAATCAGAGGCTCGGATGGAATAAGCTTTTCTTTATAAGGCCTTGATTTCCTAATAGGCCATTTTTGCATTAAGGCGATTTCCTTGGTTTTCTTATTCTCTGTTTCTATCTCGCATACAGTATCAGTAACAGTAAATTCTCCAGATTTAATATTGGTAATCCTTCCTTTCATCCCCTGCGGAATCATTATTCTGTGTTCTACAAGGGTAGTTTCAGGAATAACTCCAATAATATCTCCTTCTTCTACTTCATCGCCTTTCTTTTTCTTCGGTATAAAATTCCACTTCTTTTTTCTATCTAAAGAAGGTACAGAAATTCCTCTTGTGATGTAATCCCCTGC
>PFNU01000026.1:0-538 GCA_002792135.1 bacterium (Candidatus Torokbacteria) CG_4_10_14_0_2_um_filter_35_8
AACTCCAGTCGGGAGAAAGAATATTCGAAAGATCACTTCCAGAAGGTTCATCAATATATCTAACTCTAGAAGTACTCAGAAATCTAAAACTTACTTTTGATCCATCATCTAAATTGAGAAGAGTTCCACTTGATCCATCATCTGTAGAAACATTAATAACTCCAATAGAGACTTCGCCCGTATCAGTATCAACATTTACAGTCGAGCTAGAGTGAACGTTTTCTAAAGTTCTAAAGGGCTCGTCAATAAAAGCAACATATCCAGCCGAATCACTAGCAGTTAAAAGAAGAGAATCAATTCTGGATTTAAGAGAATTTATTCGCCGATCTAAATTAGTCGAACGTGTAACCCATTCAGAAAGATTATCAATATTAAGATCTGTAATCCTCTTGATGGATCTAATAAGAATTAAACAGTCATCCTCTAGAGCGTTAAGAATACGATTAAAGGATAAAGCAGAAGATTCTCCAAACCGCTTCGGAAAAGCAGTGAGAGTCATTGCTGAGTTCACAAGATCACCATAGAGAATTTGAGCTCT
>PFNU01000026.1:867-1190 GCA_002792135.1 bacterium (Candidatus Torokbacteria) CG_4_10_14_0_2_um_filter_35_8
ATTGAAAACTAATAGTTCCAGTTTCCTCATTTGGTCCCATAAAGTGAACCAAACCATTCCTTGCATCGACAGAATATGCTCCTAAAGAAAGATTATAGATAATCGGATCCTTATACTGATAGGAATAGGTAACATCTTCAAGACCAATTGGAATAGACGAACTAGGAAGATGAACCCAAACGGTTCCAATATCACTTCCTTGACGAGCGAAAGCATAATTTCCAATAGCTAAAAGAACTTCTGGAAAAGTATCAACTTCATTCTGAAAAATATTATGTTCATCCTGAACTCCGAAAGAAGAGAACTGATAGGTGTTAGGATTG
>PFNU01000040.1:0-128 GCA_002792135.1 bacterium (Candidatus Torokbacteria) CG_4_10_14_0_2_um_filter_35_8
AATTTAATTCTTGTTCCAGGGATTATACATAATACGTTACACGATTATTATATTCGTTTTGTTTCTGGTCAATCAGGAGATTCTATCTATGGAATTTTAGTCAACTATTCTCTTACGAATCTTCGTCC
>PFNU01000040.1:178-368 GCA_002792135.1 bacterium (Candidatus Torokbacteria) CG_4_10_14_0_2_um_filter_35_8
CTGATGTTTCTGGTCAGATTGATATTCTAACTAGAAGGAATGTTAAGAAACCACTTATTTTTCCTGCCTATAGAGGAAAGGTAGAGAGTTATTCTGCCGGTTTGGCTTTTGTTGGAAGTAAAGATATTACTCCAACTCAGAATCTTAGAATTCTTCATAAGGAGGGAAGTGTTCTTGAAAACTCCCTAGA
>PFNU01000040.1:378-1456 GCA_002792135.1 bacterium (Candidatus Torokbacteria) CG_4_10_14_0_2_um_filter_35_8
GGCATTACAATCTTTCGAGGTGGGACTTATCTTGCTCAAAGTAAATCCTTTCTTCTAACTGATGTTGTAGCAGACTATATTTCTCCAGCTCCGGTTCCTCTTTTCTGGAAACATCAACTTCCCTCAGCTTCTATTAATCCAGATAGTATCTCTTTGGTAGATTCTGAATACAATGAGATTGATGAAAATAGTTATAGGGCTATTAGGATTAGTGAGATTGATGAAAATACAGGACTAGTAGTTCCTGGATCCTATGAAGAATGCTCTCTCTTTACTAACTGTAAGAACTCCTACAACGAAGAAACTGGTGAGATAAATCTCTATTATGTTCGATTCGAAGTCTATGGCCAGAGTTACTTTGAGTTATTAAGTCCTCAACCTGCTTTTTCCCTAGCTGGAATTGACGATGTTTCTGAAATTACTGGTTCTCTAAAATGGTGGAGAAAAAAATATGTTGTAAGTAGTGATTTAGAGATAACAGCTCCTGGAGTGGGAACTTATTATCTCACCTATCAAGATGAGGCAAGAATCTCCTTAGTTCCTTATGGAAAAAAGGATGATACTCTTCCATGGTTTGCTGGAGTTACTAATGGATCCTTCTCTAGAGCTATTCATGGAGGCTTTTTTAACTATGATATCCCGGAATTCCCTCTTCAGGATTTTGTCCCGATTTATCCCTACAAAAGAAGTGTTGATTTAGTTCAACAAATTTCTCCCGGAATCCTTTATCTTCCCCTAACTCATCTAAGAGTCGAAGAAACTAGTCTATTTCCCTTAGAAATAGTTATCAGGGATAAAGATCTAAATCCTCTCTATGCTTTAACAACAACTACCTCTAAGGCCGGAGAAAGTTATTATGAGGGAGGAATTAGAGCCACCAGATCCTCTGGTCAAACGAGAGAATATATTACTTGGAATACTCAGGGAATATTGGGAGTTGATGCACTAAATGGATTTGTTCTTCTAAGAGATCAATATCCTCTCTCCTATTATTTTGAAACTTCTTATCTTTACGAAGAACAAACTTTTGAAATAACGACAGTAAATCTTAACCCAATCTTTGGAGATGGCTCTACTG
>PFNU01000079.1:0-447 GCA_002792135.1 bacterium (Candidatus Torokbacteria) CG_4_10_14_0_2_um_filter_35_8
ATAATAGGCTCTGATGGAATTTTTAACTTTAGATTTTCTCCAACAAACTGTAGTTGGATAAAGTTTGTTCTCTCGAAGAATACTACTGATGCTGATAGAGTAGGGGAAAGATCTTCCTTTTTTGGAATAAGATCTGTTCAGGCTTATAGAGAAAGTTTTAATGTTTCTGAAGAAGGAGCTCTTCTCCTAACCGAAATTCTCTTTCCTCGAGCGGCGGGAACTAATGTTCTCTTTTCTAGGGCTCTCTTAGAAACTTGTACTCTTCCATCTCCTCTTCTCGAAGGTCAGTCAATAGACTTTGAAGTTAAAGCCTATTCTGGAATAAATTCTACTGATTGGATTAAAGTTCTTCCTGCTAGAACTAACGGAGATCTTTCAAGTGTGATAGATTTCTCCTCACCCCAGAAAATTCAAAGTAATAATCTTGAAACAATGTGGAGAACTGAT
>PFNU01000079.1:540-1219 GCA_002792135.1 bacterium (Candidatus Torokbacteria) CG_4_10_14_0_2_um_filter_35_8
TACTTTGATCGAAGTTCAGATAATTTAGGATCTCTTATTCTTGCAAGAAATATTGGTTATCCTGAGGGAAAATATCCTACAGTAACTATAAATCTTCTTGTTGAAGAAGGAGAATGTGGTTGGAAAAGATTAGGAACTACTGGATATTCTTGTGAATTCTATGTGGGTGATCCAATGGGGAAAAATCTCGAACTTGGACCAACAGTAGCTAGAATAGATAGAGTTCTTGTTTCAGATAGAGCCTTTGTTTCACAAGGTTGGCATATCTTCCAAACTACTTCGGCTTCTTGGAGAACTATTGATTCAAGTATCTCTTCAGAAGTTCCTTCTTCTGCTGAGTCTTTGAGGAGAGTTGATCCATTCTATCCCAATAATCATAAATATTTAATCGAAGGATGGCAATATCCCGAAAGTTGGACTGACGAAAAGGTTTATCGGGGAGTTGATCTCTATTGTGCTAAAAGATTAGAACAAGTATCTCTTCAGAGTTTTTGGAGTCAAATAGGAAATCTTGAGATATTTACCTTAGATGATTTTGACAATAAAACTCTTATTCTCTTGAATTATAATCCAGTTTATGCGAACTTTGTTAATGAAAGGGAGAAACTTCTGGGTTATATAACAGTTCCTGAATATGATTCTATCCAGCTTCGAGGTTTCTTTAGAAGTGAAGATCCTA
>PFNU01000082.1 GCA_002792135.1 bacterium (Candidatus Torokbacteria) CG_4_10_14_0_2_um_filter_35_8
GATTTAGTATTAACTTTCTTCATGAATTTTACCAAATCTGTACCATCTGACTTAGTATACCCTAATTTTCATAGGTAATAATTAAAAAGCTAACTGACAGTAGAAATCAGTTAGCTTTTTGTTGTCAAAGTGTGCCTTTAAAACAACTGGGGTTGCTGGAAGTCTTCGATTTCACAATTAGTATTACAGAGGCGATTGATAGCCTCAAGTGTTGTAATATCGTATTGTTTTAAAATATCTAAGAGTCTCAAGAAAACCATGGCTGTATACTCGACGTCTTCTAAAGCTCGATGTCTTTTTTTACGAGGCGGCTTAATGCCCACTCGTTTCATAACAGCATCAAGACTGTGAAGTTTCTCTTTTTTATGGATTTTCCTTGATAAAGTCAAAGTATCAAGAAGCATATTTGACACTTCATTATTACCTAGATCACTTAGATGTCTATTGAGCACTCGTGCATCAAAAGCCACATTATGACCAACTAAAGGAGATCCTTTTATAAATCTGAGGAACCCCGGCAATACTTGACCGATAGCCGGCGCATCCTTGACCATACTATCTGAGATACCAGAAACTCTATAATTATAGGGTTGAATTTTACAAGGTGGCCTTACAAGAGAATAGAAAGCATTACTACTATTAATTTTGCTTCCAACGATCTCCATTCCTGCAATCTCAATAATCTCATGTCTGTAGTTTTTTAATGGATTGTTGGTTGTTTCTAAATCAAACACCACCAAGCGTGTATTAGGATTGTTCATTGTGTTTATCTACCTCCTTGAGACTATTTATTATAGCTGAAATCTTTAGAAATCTCTTGACTGATTTTACTCAAGTCTGTTCGTGCATAAAATGTGCATCAATTTTTTGGTATTGATGGACATCTTTCGGTTCAAAGATAAACTTTATAGCTTTTTCTGCTTTTTCAGCAGAATCTGATCTATGGATTACATCGCAACCAGTCCATAAAGCGAATCTGCCTCGAATAGTCCATCCTTCGGCTTTACTTAGGTCTGAAGGGCCGCACAGATTCATTGCTTTCTGGATTACTCCCGGACCCTCCAAAGTAATTCCTATGCAAGGGCCACTTAGCATGAAGTCTTTTGTTTGTTGATAATAAGGTTTATCGGTAATGTCTGAGTATAAAACTTCGAATGTTTGTTGATCTAGAACGAACATTTTTAAGCCGGTAATTTTGAAACCTTTCTCTTCAAACATTGTAATGATTTTCCCTATTAGACTTCTTTGGATAGCGTCAGGTTTTAGGATAACTACTGTTCTTTCCAATTTTTACAAACCTCCTTTGTTTTGTTTATTTTACAAAGAACAACTTCCTTAGCACTTTGTTTTATTTTACAGTTTTCTTAATACTAGTAACAATATGATCTAAATCATTTTTAGTCAAGTTTTCATAAGTTGGCAGATTGATCATTCTTGTTACTAAATTTTCAGCCTTGCGACATTCTGTAGATACATGGCCTACAATTTTTTTAAATAACGGATGAGTATAACAAACTCTGTAATTGTAAGTTATAACATCTGACGGAATACCTAGTTTGTATAATGTCTTTGCTAATTTATTATTGCCCCATTTGTCGTCGGTTATTATTAAGATTGAAAAATAATTAGGATTGCTGTCGATTGTATTACCTGGTTGATAGATTGAGATTTCTTTTAGATCATTTAAGTGCTTTATTAGATATTGAGCATTTTTTTCCCGTTTCTTAATTCTCTGTGAAAGCTTTTTTATCTGAGTTAGCCCTATTGCAGCAGTTATTTCGTTAATTCTATAATTCCAACCAACATCATAAAAAGTAATTCGTGGCATTCCTTGCTCTACTTTATAAGACATACAATGGCGGATAAAGCTTTTCATCTTTTTTGCGTATTTGTCATTGTTGGTCAGCACGAAACCCCCTTCGCCTGTTGAGACTAGTTTGGTTTCGAAAGTGCTAAAACAGCCAATATCACCAATTGTGCCTAGGTTTTTACCTTGATATTTAGATCCATGGGCTTGAGCAGCATCCTCAATAATTTTGAGAGAATATTTTTTAGCAAGATTAGATAGCTTTTCTAAGTCTATAGGATAGCCCCAGAGATAAACGGGTATAATGGCTTTAGTGCGAGAAGTGATTTTTTTCTCGAGATCTTTGTAATCAAAATCAAAATTATTTTTTTGAGTATCTACAAAGACAGGGGTTGCATTTCGGAATAGAATAGGTAATACGGTTAGAACTAGAGCAGTAGCAGGGACTAGTACTTCGTCGCTAGGACCAATGCCGGTAGCATATAAAGCGCAATGCAAAGCAGATGTTCCAGAACTAACAGCAACCGCATATCTGGTTTTGAAATAATTGCAAAGCTCTTTCTCATACTGGGTATTTTTTTTGCCAGAAAAGGAAGATAACTTTTTAGATTGAATGACTTTACTAGCTGCCTTGATTTCTTGACCTCCAACATTAGGATAGTCAGGAGTAAGATGATATTGCATATCTTTAATCGTTAAAAAGGTTGGAGTGATATAATTCCCACATTGGTATGCAGTCTAGAGAAAAAAGTTTGCATTTTGTGGGTTTTTGTTCCTCGGTTTTAGCTTTTGATACTAAATCGGAAAATTTGTCTTGCTTGATATTCGGCGGATGGGGAGTTGTATTAATTTTGAAAGTGGAGGGACAATTGTAGACATTACCTGTTGGGTCTATAAAGAATAGCTTTTTGCCGCCGAAACAGTTTTCAATGCAGTGAGTATTTTGCTTGGCAAAATTCTTTTTAAGTAAGAATAAATATTTTTTATTGGGGATAGTAATTTTATCTTGTTTCTTTTCGGCTTCAGAGATAAGGTGATTCAACGAGCTAAACTGATGTTCGTTTAATGATAATTGTTTATATAAGGGATTATTTTTGGGTAACCATATTGGCTGAAATACAAAATAGTCTAGTCCTAAATCAATGGCAAAATCTATTGTTCCGTTAATATCATCTATATTTTCTTTAGTCATTACCGTATAAATACCAATTTTAGCCTTGCTTTTACATTCCCGTTTTTGCTCGACTAGATTTTTAATTCCTTGGATTGTTGCATGGAATCCTCCGCGCCATTTATTATGGTACTCTGCTTTATATGAGTCTAGAGATATAAATACAGCAACAAGGTCGTTTTTAATAAGTCGTTTAGCTACTTTTTTTGTGATAAGTGTTCCATTAGTCGAAACAATAGTTGGGATTCGTACCTTTTTTAAACCTTCAAGAACCTTAAAAATGTCTTTATTAAATAAAGGTTCTCCTCCAGCAATGCAGATACGCCTGATACTAGCCTTGCTTATATCTGTGATGCACTCTAAAGTCTGTTGAGTGTTTATATTGAGTGCTTTAGGTCTCAATGGTTTATCTCTTGGAATACCAAAATAACAATACTTGCATTGAAGATTACAATTGGAGCTGAGTGCCCACAGTATTATTATGTCACTTACTTTTGTTTCTATTAGTGTTGTGCTTAATTTGTTGAAGGCATAGGTTGGTTAATTTTTTTATTATTTTTTCGGGTGACAGATTGATAGCATTAAGAATTCTGATTCTATCTTTGTGTTTTTGAGCAATAGTATCATATGTTTCCGAGGCCTTTTTTAGTAATTCTATTTCATCTTTTTTGTATCTTTTTTTGTTTCTTGTCTCGGCTCGTTGCAAGGCAGTACTAAAATTATCTTTTATATAAATCGTAAAATCAGGCAGGACTCCCCACTGTTTCCTGATATTATAGAGTTGATTATAGGTCTTTAGTACGCTTCTTTCGGGGAATTGTTGATTTATCAAAATTGCTGAGTATATAGCTACACTATCAATGCTACGATCCTCGAGTACAATTTGGCCATCTTTCAACGCAGGTACCATCCACTTTTCTATTTCATAAGATTTCAACGCTGAAAGCAATAGAGCTTCTGTTATAGGATAACCAATGCGAAAAAATTTGTCATTTGTGCTCAATAAGATATCTAAAATTCGTTTACCAATATCGTTGTTTTTATATTCATATAGGTCGCTAATTAATATTACCTTATAACCCAATCCTCGCAACCTCTGTGTTACAAGTTTGCCAAAAAAACTTTTTCCAACCCCGCTTATACCCTCAAGGCTAATTAGGGTGCCTAGATGTCTTAAGTTACCTTTAATAGCTTTAGTTTGCATTCGTTTTTTATTCTAAAGTGGCCCATATTTTTTTATCAAATCTTCTTTCATATTTTTTAATAGTTTTTAGAAATTCCTTTTCCAGGTTGATATTATATTTGGCAGAGATAACAAAAATATTATAAAGAAGATCAAAGCATTCTTTAGCAATATTATCCTCCTGTCTTCTAACGTTGACACCTTGATGAGTAAGTATACTTCTGATGCTTTCCCCAAATTCTTGGCTAAATTCCCCTAAAAGCTCTAAATCGTTTCTTTCTCCTGTAGACTTTTCTAGTTCGTAACACCATTTTTGTAATTTTTTGATAGTCATTTATTTATTTTTTATTAATAATTATTTTCTTAGTAAGAAGAGGATTTCTTTGCTGATTTTTGGAAATGGTACAGCTATAAAAGAGGTTAAGAATATCGAAGGTATATATTTTTTTATATCTTGATAATATTTCCAACCTCTCCGACCATATTTCTTCAAGAATTCTCCTTTGAAATCCTTTTCTGAATCTGCCATTACGCCAAATCCATCTTGAATTTTAAAGCCGATTTGCTTTAAATATCTTTTTAATTCTTCATAATTCCATTCATAAATATGAGCTTTATAACGAGTGTTATAGCCACCATTATAATTATTTGGTGTAGAGAGTAACATCAAGCCATTTTTCCTAAGCACTTTGAAGCATTCTCTTAAACTTTTGATGCCATCCTCTGGGTGCATGTGTTCTAAAGAAGAGGTATAAATTATGAAATCAACCCTTTTGTTCTTAAATGATTGACTTGATTTACTCAAATTTACTACATTTGCCTGAATCCATTCACATTCAAAATCACAATCAATATAAGTTTGTGCCTCTTTTAGGTTTTCTCCTGAAATATCTAGACCGATATATTTTTTAATTCTATTGCCATGATATTTAAGCAATGGCAAAATCATACTTCTTCCACAACAGACATCCAATATTATCGCATTTTTTTTAGGCATTAAAGCAGCCACTAAGTGCTGGATATAATTCATAACACCGCTTTCTTTGATTTGTCCTTTAGCAAATTGAATATAGAAATTATCCATTTGATGGGTGGTGCAAAGAATTTTAGATTTATCCATATTACCTATAATCTTGTAGACAACTTTCCTTATTTTAGTAGGCATAAATTATCATTTGTTAATTTTATTAATTTTCTTCCCAAGGGAATATAGCCCAGGCCCTTATTCTTTTAGCGACGTAATCTATAAAAGGTTTGTTTTTTGTCTTATCGAAATTATCATCATTGACTAATATAGTAGCAGTTTTAGTACTTTTTGGATTTTGTAGTGTTACCATCTTTTTAGCGATCATTATGCTTTCTCCAGAACCAACAATATCATCAACAATCAAAACATTTTTCCTATAGGTATCTTTCAAAAGACTAGTATATTTTACAATAGGCTTAATCTTCTTAGCCATTATACGTTCATCTTTTGTCCGTTGGATATATAAGGGCCTAATATCTCTAACATTTAGTAGGTGAGATAGATAGACAGCGGGAATAAATCCGCCTCGTTGAATAGCTACAATTATTTCTGGCTTGAAGTCCTTTTTGATTTTAAGGCTGAGTTTTTTGGTAAGTTTGGTAATTTGTTGCCAGGTGAATTTTTGTATTTGCATATCTAGACTCCTCTCTTGCTTGATGGCCAAATTATTTTATGAATTTGCAAGCCTATTCTCACATTGAGTTTATCAGACAATACTTTATCAACTATCCACCTTGCTTTGATACCGCCTACTGGTTGAAATAAAACATTAGTTTGATTAGATAGTTTATACCTCTTAACGATGCTTTTGGCGAACTCATAATCCTTCTGTGTCCGCATGACAAATTTAATTTGGTCTTTCTTTTTAAGATAATTTAAGTTTTTAAAATACATTTTATCTGTCATACTAGACGAAGGACACTTTATATCTAAAGAATATAGGACATTTTGGTTGTTCGGAAATTTACTTATGTTAATTGAACCATTAGTCTCGATACAAACTTTATAGTTTTCTTGTACTAATTTCTCAATCAATGAACCTGCTATTGGCTGTATTAGAGGTTCGCCGCCTGTTAGACAGACTAATTTATATGGCTGTTTGCGAACTTCCTTAACAATTTCGTTAAGGGTCATGTCGTGGCCTTTTGTATAGGCATATTTTGTATCGCAATAATTACACCTTAAATTGCAGCCCTTTGTTCTTATAAAAAAAGTTGGTAAGCCTGTTTGCACTCCTTCGCCTTGAATTGATAAAAAGATTTCATTTATTTTCATTCTGTCTATGATATCTTCCAATTTAGAATAATTTATTTTGTAATATTGGTCAATAATCTGTGGATTCGGCAGATATTAATAACACCATAGGGCTTTTAGTTAACGATAGTTCTTTTAATTCTCTTAAGGCATTTTGTTCGTATGTTTCCCCGGCTTTGAGATGGTCCTCAAAGAAAGACTGCTGCTTGCTTAGGTCAGAATCTTTATTGGAAGAACACTGCTGGCATAAATCTCCTTTTTATCATTGACTATCCAAATATGAGTAATCCGATGCCAGGCTTTACGCTCTGAATGGACAACACCACGAGTCTTCCTAGTATTTAATTGTTTTTTTGTTTTTATCAACAATATATAGTACTTCTTCTAGTGTAGATTGTTTGATTATATCACAGACCCCTATCTTTGAGTATTTTTTTTATTGAAATTTGAGGCGAGAACGTGATAAAGCGGAGGCAATACAGGTGATTTTTTGGTAGAACGGACTTATGATTTAAGCAAAAGAATATGTATTATTTTAATAAACTAGTGTTGTGACAGTTCTTCTTCAGCATGAGGCAAAGATAATAAGTGGAACCGAGATTCTTTGAATGGGTTTGGTGATCAGACAAAAGAAGATGCGATCTTATACAAAGCATCGGTTAGAGAAGTACTGGGAGAAACGAATTTAAAAATAAAAGTTAGACAACTATATAATTTTAATTTATGTTGTCTTAGAAAAGAAAAAGGTAAAAAGAAGGAAGAAAACAATTTTTGTAACCATAGAACTTGTGAATATAGATAAATAGCATGTATAGTTAACAGTCAAGGGTTACACTTTTTAGCTTTTCTTCAGGAGTAAGACCATTAAGAGTTAAATGTATTCT
>PFNU01000006.1:0-113 GCA_002792135.1 bacterium (Candidatus Torokbacteria) CG_4_10_14_0_2_um_filter_35_8
AATTGTTAAGTTCTTCTTGTAAGATTTTTTCTTTTTCCCCAAACAGAGACTACAACATTCAATCTCAAGGATTTGAGAGTCTTGTCCAACAGACTTGCCGCACTTTTGACAAA
>PFNU01000006.1:161-1106 GCA_002792135.1 bacterium (Candidatus Torokbacteria) CG_4_10_14_0_2_um_filter_35_8
AGTTATAGTATTCAAAGAAAGTTATAAGAGAAAGAAGGCGGGAGACAGATTCTTCGATTCCCATCTTTCCGACAGAGAGAACAAGTCGAGGATTCTTTAGAATTTTAGAGGGATCATCAATCCCAGTCATTCCCTTTATCTCATCTTTAGTATCCCTCTTTTCATATTCTTCTGGGGGGGTTGAAAGATAAACTTCTATACAGAAAACATCAGAACAGATCTCTCGAGCTATTTCTCTCATCTCCCTATAAGGTGTAACAGAAGCAACTAGAACTTTTTCCCCGGCCTCAGCAAGTGATCTAGCATAGTACATAATCTGGCGAAAGTTTTCAATTCTATCCTCCTTAGAGAGTCCTGAATCAAGATCTGATCCATTACGAAGATCATTCCCATCAAGAACAAAATGTTCCTGTTTTATAGCAGCAAGAATCTTAGTAATAGTTGTCTTCCCTGTACTACTTAGCCCATATAGTAAAATTACCATTCTGATTATCTCCTTTAGTCAGTTGTAATTCTTTCATCAGCTACAAGGGATAATTGTTCCCTTCTGAAGAATTCATCAAATAGTCTTTGTCTAATGAGAGCTGTGATTTCACTTTGAAGGCTAGAAGTTGTCTCAAAGCAAGTATATTTTTTTTCAATCTCGTTTCTAATCTCCGTGAAAAGATGCTGATTTCCGAAAAGTTCTTTGGGAATAAGTATTTTAAACTCTCCGGTGGTGAGTTGAAATTCGGTATCAACCTGATTTATTGCCTGTACTATTTTCTCTTCCATAATTCCCTAGTATAATTTAAATTATGAGGTTTAAATGAATAATGAAATTTTAGGAACTTCTGAGGAAGATCTTGAGGGATGGAGTTTTGAAAAAATTCTTTCAGGTTGGGTTGGGATCTATACAAAGATTGGAAAAATTCCTTCAATGAGAGTTTATGGTAAAAACTTAGT
>PFNU01000006.1:1193-1335 GCA_002792135.1 bacterium (Candidatus Torokbacteria) CG_4_10_14_0_2_um_filter_35_8
CCCCTAATTTATAATTCTATCTCTCTTGAAGAACTTCTGAAAGGATTATCTTCTTGGTTCGAGGAGATGATCTATCCTACCTCTCCTCTTCTTTCAAAGATAGCCTCTTATTTCCTTCGAAATATTGGTGGAGCTTGGGCTC
>PFNU01000087.1:0-105 GCA_002792135.1 bacterium (Candidatus Torokbacteria) CG_4_10_14_0_2_um_filter_35_8
TGATAAATTAAGAAAAATAACAGGTATTAAAAAAATCGGCCATGGAGGAACTTTGGATCCTTTGGCAAAAGGGGTTTTGGTTGTCGGAATCGGAAAAGAAGCAAC
>PFNU01000087.1:129-1477 GCA_002792135.1 bacterium (Candidatus Torokbacteria) CG_4_10_14_0_2_um_filter_35_8
AATCGGAAAAGAAGCAACAAAAAAACTTGGTAGTTTAGTAAAAAAGGGGAAAGAATATCTGGCAAAAATAAAATTGGGAGTAAAAAGTACCACTTGTGATGAAGAAGGAGAAAAAACCAAAATAAAAGTCAAAAACAAGCCCTCTTTAGAAAAAATTAAAAAAGTAGTTTCAAACTTCGAAGGAATAATCTTCCAGACTCCGCCAATTTTTAGTGCTGTGAAAATCAAAGGAGAAGAAGCTTACAAACTTGCTCGGCAAGGTAAAATTCCGAGAATCAAACCAAGGAAAGCAGAGATTAAAAAAATAGAAATCTTAAAGTATAAGTGGCCTGATTTAGATTTGAGGGTTGTAACTGGCCCTGGAGTATATATCCGAGCGCTGGCAAGAGATATTGGAGAAAAGCTTAGAACTGGGGGTTATCTTGCTGATTTGGAAAGGGTGAGGGTTGGGGATTTTACGAAAGAAAAATCCATGACTATCTCTAAATTTAAAAGACTTTTTAAAACTGGAAAAATAACTTTAAATCATTCTCTTTAATCTTTTTGCCTTAAATCCCATAATATCAGGATAAGACTTTGGACCAAATAATACTGGATAAAAATCTTCTTGAGAGAATACCTCCTTATTTTTTATTACTCCAAGTAGTTCGCCTCTTTTTACTAGCTTAAAATTACGTAAACTCCTTTTCATAATAAAACCTTTAGGTTTTTTCTCAATATCATAGACCCTATAGTAATTACTCTTATACTTTTTCTTTTCAAGCCTCTTACATTTTATCATCCTAAAAAATCTTAACATTCTTTTAATGTCATTTAGCGACCTACAATAAGTACGCCTGGAATTATGGCGTCCATATTCAAGACTCAAAGCTTGCGGGAAAAAATTAATCAATGAACCATCGCCAATACCTTTTGGCATTAGTATAGCTCTTCTAGGTTTCATAATATCCAGCATTTTTCTTATTTTTTTGTTCTGATGTTTTATAATAATTGCATCTTGTATATCAGTTGTGCTGGAGTGAATATCAATAAGATAATTAGTCTTTTTGACTTCTTTCATTATATTATAAGCAATCTTTTCTTCTAATTTTCCTTTCAGATTGCCAGGAAAGCTTCTATTAAGATCTTCCTCTATAAATCTCTTTTTTCTACACAAAGCGTAGGGATGAGCTATGATAGTAGTTAAAGTGCCTTTTATAATCTTCAGTGTAGACAAAGCATCTATTATCTTTTTCCCCACAGGCTCATCACCATGTAGAGAGCCAATAATTGCAACAGCTGGCTTTCCAGAACCGTAGTGACAAGTAATAGGTTTGATTATGTGTTTTTTTCTAGAAATCGTGGGAGT
>PFNU01000001.1 GCA_002792135.1 bacterium (Candidatus Torokbacteria) CG_4_10_14_0_2_um_filter_35_8
TATATTTAAGTCCAACCAGCTCTAGTAATTCTTCTGCTTTTTGCTTTGCCTCTTTTTCTTCTCTCCCTGCCATTTTAGCCGGTAGCCCTACATTCTCCTCTGCTGTTAAATAGTCTTGGAGATTAAAGAATTGAAACACAAAACCAATTTTCTTGTTTCTAAATTCTGAAAGCTTATTATCTGACATATTGTTAATGAGTTTTCCATCGATATATACCTTTCCAGAGCTTGGATTATCCAAGCCTCCTATTATATGAAGGAGGGTAGTTTTACCTGATCCTGATGGGCCGATTATAGATATACTTTCTTCTTTGGAAAGATTAAATGATACATTATCTAAAGCAACAGTGTGAGACTTTCCTTTATTATAATGCTTCGATACATTGTCTACTTTTATTATGTTTTTCATATTAATAAGTTAAAAATGAATTACGAATCATGAATCACGAATTACAGGTTATAGATGCAGTAAACTTGGCTAATTTTAGTATCTTATGAAAATATCTAAAAATAAGCATATACTTTTGGTATACCTATAATGTAATACGGTTTTATCGGGGTTTGTTTTCGTTTATAATATTTGACAATATTATTAGTATATATGATAATTTTATAGGAGTTTTTAAGGAAGGAGGTATTTTTTATGTCTGAGTCTAAGGGACTTGTTGGAGTATATGAAGTTAGATTAGGCAAAACAGGATGGACTGTTTATGCCAAAACACCAGAAGCACTGGAAGAAGTCAAAAAAATGGGATGGGGTGGTAAGATCGGTGGGAGCCATCTTTACAACACGAAAGAGGAAGCAGAAAAGATCAAAAAGGCCATAAATAGTGGCAAAAAGTTTTAGAAAAGAAAGCACAACTAACCATCCCCAGATGCCCAGATGCGTAGTGATTATCGGTAACCATAAATCAATTTCTGGTTGCCGTTTTTTTTAACAATTTTTAAAATCTTTAGGTAATCTTCTTGACCTTAATTATATTTTTTACCTTTATTGTTTGCGTATAAAATGAAAAAGAGACCTGTTTAGAAATAGAATAGGATTTTAGGCAGGTCTCCTTTAGACTACTTTCCTATAGAGTAGCAATTTTATCAACACTAGAAGTGAATTCAATTTTGTTGTCTCCTTCTGTAAAAATAACAAAACTGTCCTGAATCATCTCTGCTTCTGTAGGAGGTTGTTCTGGTGGTATAACGATATAGAGCACCAGAGATTCCCCTTCTCCTATTATCCTAAAATGAGTGTAACCTCCTAATGCAATATACCTCTTCCCTTGTCTGATTGTCTTAGAAGAGATTTCTATGGAAATCATTGCCGACTCACCACCTTTTTATAAAATTAAAATACTTTTCCCTCTTTTAAATAATTATAATAGTAATAGTTTTCAAAGTAAACATTGAGAAATATCCTATCTTTTAATATTATTCTTAACCCCCACTCTTAATCTCAATCACATCTCCGTCCTTCACAACATACTCTTTCCCTTCTGTCCTCACCAACCCTTTTTCATGCGCTTTTACAAAACCTCCAATATCTACCAAATCTTTCCAATTGATAACTTCTGCTTTGATAAAATATTCTTCAAAATCACTATGAATTACTCCGCCTGCTTGTGGGGCTGTACTTCCTTTTTTTAATGTCCAAGCACGGGTTTCATCAGCACCTGTTGTGAGAAAAGTTATAAGATTGAGTAATTTATACGATTCTTTTATTAAAAGATCAAGTTCAGATTCTTCAGGGAGTTCGAATTCTTTTCTTTCTTTTAGAGATAAATCTGCTGCATCGAATTCCATCAAAATATCGACAATAAGATATGGCCAGTTGTTTTTTTTGAAGGTTTCTTTTATTTCTTTTGGAATTTCTTCATCACGGCCATTTATTAAATATAATCTAGGTTTCAAGGTTAATAGTTGATAGTTTTTTAAAATTTTCCTTTCATCTTTATCCCAAGTTTTTTCAGTTAAAATTTCTCCTTTTTGTAAAAATTCTTGTGCTTTTTTAAGGGTGATAAGTTCTTTTTCGCTTTCTTTTCTTCCTGATTTTACTTCTCCTTCCAGGTGATCTACTCTCTTTTCAATCGTCTCAAGGTCTTTGATAGAAAGCTCAGTATCTAGAATTTCTTTGGCATCTAAAACATCAATTTTATCTTGAGTTTTTACGACCTTGTCACTTGTAAATCCTCTTAAGACATAAATAATAGCCTCGGTTTCTCTGATTTGTGCTAGGAACTGATTTCCAAGCCCTTCGCCTTTACTTGCACCTTTTACTAAACCTGCGATGTCGATAAATTCAATCGTGGCATAGATTTTCTTGGCAGAATTTGTGAGTTTGACAAGCTCATCTACTCTTTTATCAGGTACAGCAACAACACCAACATTTGGATCAATGGTGCAAAAAGGATAATTCGAACGATCCACTTGCTTTTTAGTAAGTGTTTGAAAAAGGGTTGATTTTCCGACATTTGGAAGGCCGACGATGCCAATTGAGAGAGACATGATATAAGAAATTAGGAAGTAGGATGTTAGGAAGTAGGATATTAGGAATTTAGGAACCTTTTTTTTGACGGCAAAACCGACTTCTGTCGGTTCTTATAAGATTAAAGTCCGGCTTGCTGAGAACCTATATTTTTCTTTTAGTCTTAATTAAATTTTTGAGTTCGTAATAATACAATATATTATGCCGGGTAGCTCCGAGCTCTTGCTCGGAGCAGATGAGAGCAAGGGCTCTTGCCTACCCGTTACGAAAACAGAAAGATTCATATTGTTAAACTTAGTAAAGTTTTGGAGTTTTTGGTGTTTTTTAAGAAACTTGAAGTTAATTAATCTAAGTTTCTTCTTGCCAGATTAAAATCCGGCTTGCTGAAATTCCAGGAAGGCGGGGCTCAAGCGTACCACCTTTTGCAAAGATTAAATTTAATCCTTTAGTGTTAATTTAAAGATTTTTGCCGCAATTATAAAAGTTACTATACCAAAACCCAAAAGCATGAAGATCTCGGTTGATATGTCAGAAAGTGTTGCTTCATTGATTGCTACCTCTCTTAAAGCATCAAGAAGTGGCGATAAAGGAAGAATATTTGCTATATGTCTTATTATAATAGGAAGAGTTTCGCGATCGAAGAAAACCCCTGATAAGAACATCATAGGCATCGTGAAGATATTAGAAAGTGCGGTTGCCGAGTGAGTATTTTTGGCAATGGATGCGGCAATGAAGCCTAAATTTAGAAAAGAGATATTACCGATTATCGTTAAGAGATAAATAAGAGGAATACTGCCGTATATTGTTGCACCCAAAAATTTGGTGCTTAAAACCAAGAGAACTGTCGTCTGCAGAAGACTTAAAAGAATAAAGGAGATAACCTCTGCTGCCAAGAATCGTGAGATAGGAAGAGGGGTTGTAAGAAGTCTTTTTAAAATATTTTTTTCTCGGTAAGAAGAGATGCTAGATGCAATACCAATAATGCTAGATTGCATTATTCCCATGCCAATAATACCAGGGACAAGAAAATCAAAATATTTTATCTTTTTTACACTTAACTCTTTTTGTTCTATCTGGAACATATTTCTTCCTTGGAAGTGAAAGAGACTTAAACTTGTTTTTTGAGTTATATCTTTTAATATTCCCTCAACAATTGCTATCGGAGAAATTTGACTCTGCTCAGTATTATCATAATAAAGCTTAATGGGAAGCATTTTATTTTTATCTACCATAGCAGAGGGAATATCTTTCATTTCTTCTGGAAAATAGATAATCAGAGAAGGTCTATGTTCTTCCTTTATAGCTTCAAACTCAGAAGAATTCTCTTTTTTCTTATAGACTTCAAATTCAAGATCTTCTCCTTTTTCTATTATTGTTTTTGCCTGATCTAGATTCTGTTCTTCTCGATAGCCGAAGTTCTCCATTTTTTTGAAAACATCACTTATATTCTTTGTTACTTCATTATTTGCCTTGTCAACAACAATAATATTAAGATTGCCTGCTGCTTCAAAATTAAAAAGACTGAAGATAGTGACAAAAATTACTGGGAATACTAGAGAAAAAAAGAGAGCCATTCGATTTCTAAACCTATTTTTAATTGTACAAATTAGTAGCTTAAGCATGATTTTCGTTAATATTAATTAATTTTTTTCCAGTAAGTTTTAAAAAGACATCTTCCAGAGTTGGCGGAAGAACTTCTAAATTTTTAAAACTAATATGATTTCCCTCAAGGAAGTTTAAGATATCATTAATTTTTGTTGCATCAGTAATTTTAAGAACATATTTGTTTTTTTCTTTGAAAGCTTCAAGGACGATTTCTATTTTTCTTAAATCATTAAGCTTAATATCAACTTTTTCTCTTGCGACAAATTTTACAGTGAACCTCAAGTTTTGTTTATCAATCAATTCTTGAGGAGAATCAAGATCAACTATTTTACCCTCATGCATAATTGCAACTCTATCACAAAGCTGTTGTGCCTCTTCCATGTAGTGAGTTGTAAGAATAATGGTTTTCCCTTTTTCATTAATTTTTCTAATAAGTTCCCATATTTCTCTTCTGATTTTAGGATCCAGTCCTGTTGTTGGTTCATCAAGAAATAGTAAATCAGGATTATTTACTAAGGAAGCGACAACAGAAAATCTTTGCTGCTGGCCGCCCGATAGGTTTCTTGTAAATTGTTTTCTTTTAGATTCTAAGCCTACTTGCCTAAGAAGGTTGTTGGGCCTTAATCTTTTCGGATAAAAACTCCCAAAAAGATCTAAAAGCTCATAGAGGTTTAAATAATCAAAATACGATGAAGATTGGAGTTGAATTCCGATTCTTTCTTGAATACCTTTTTTTGAACTTTCTTTTAAATTTTTACCTAGAACTTCAATTCGTCCTTTTGTTTTCTTTCTCAAGCCTTCAATGATTTCTAGAGCAGTTGTTTTGCCTGCACCATTTGGCCCTAAGATACCAAAAACCTCTCCCTTTTGTACTTTGAAGGAAATATCATTTACTGCGACTAGTTCTCCATATACTTTTCTTAGGTTTTTGACCTTGAGCGCAACCTCTGGCATAAGATAAGTTCAAAAATAAAAAAATAGCTTCCAAAAAGGATTATAACATAATAATAGTTTTATTTACTAACTATCTGGACAGTATCTTTGTCTTTTAATATATGAGTTAGCCCAACTTTTTGGCCAGCAAATTTTGTTGATTTTCCCCAAACTTTTGCAAATTTAAAATCTTTTAGTAAGTCTTTATGGATTTTTTCAACGAAACATTCAATATTATCACCTTGTTTTAAGATAACAGGGCTAGAGGCAGCTTTTCCATTTTTATCTTTTGGAAAAATTCTTGTCAGTTTAAGAAAATTCCAGACCTCTTTTTTAACTTTTTGTAAACCCCCTCCCTCTTTTATTGAAATTGGAACAATCTTATACTCTTGGAATGTTGCTTTTATTTCCTTAAGGTTTTCTGGTGCTTCTGGGAGATCAGCTTTATTACCAATTATTAATGAGGGTTTCTTTATTTTATAAGAAGAAAGTTCTTTTAAAATCATTTTTAATTCTTCTTTACCTTTACTCAAATCATGCATAAGTATTATGAAATCAGCGTTTCTGGCGACACTCAAGAAAGCTCTTCCACTGCCTTTTCCCTTGGCGGTACCTTCAATCAGTCCTGGTACTTCAATTAGCTGAATTTGTGCTCCATTTAGGTTAAGAATTGCTGGGATAGGTTTTAGAGTAGTAAAAGCATAGTCAGCTACTTTTGCTTGGACATTGGTTAGGGCTTTTAAAAGTGATGATTTACCAATATTTGGAGCACCGACAATTGCAATCTGCACAACCCCTTCTTTTTTAACTGCAAACCAATCTTTATGAGTTACTTTCTGGCTTGTTTGTGTTTTTTTAAGCTCAGAAACAAGCCATTTTCTGACTTTACCATAATGACCCGTGAAGTAACATGGCAGTTCCTGTTGTAATTTTCTAATTTCTTCGATTCTCTTCTGTCCCTGCTTATCTTTTAATCTCTGCTTTGCCTTTCTTATAAATTGTCTGTGAGGTATGGGCATTTTTTGTACCACCTTAAAAACTGCTTTTGTAAAGCATCATAACATAATGTTTTGGAAAGATAAAAAATCAGGTTAGTAAAGGCAAAATGCCGACACGTTGCCTTCATTGTTAGCTATTACATTTTTTCAGCTTTTTCTTTAACTTCTGCAAACTATCCCAATCATGAATGGAGACTACCTCGATATCTTTATTTATCTTTTGTATTTCCTTAATCTTCTTATCAATTTCTTTTTTATCCAATAAGTCAGATTTTGTAAAAAGGATAATCTCTTTTTTCTTTGTTAATTCTTTATTAAACTTTTTTAGTTCTTTTCTGATGATTTTATAATCGCGAGTTAAATTATCAGATTCTAAAGAGATACAATGGACCAAAACTTTCGTTCTTTGGGTGTGTTTTAAGAATTTAATTCCCAGGCCTTTTCCTTTTGATGCGTCTTCTATAAGTCCAGGAATATCAGCAATGATTAATTTGTCTAAAGTTCCTAAATTGGGTTCTAAAGTTGTGAAAGAATAGGCCGCAACTTTAACATTTGCTTTTGTAAGTTCGTTTAAAAGGCTAGATTTGCCAGCATTGGGAAGGCCAATTAAACCAAGATCAGCAATTAATCTTAATTCTATAAAAAGATTAAATTTTTCACCTTCTTTTCCTTTTTCAAACTGTTTTGGGCTAGTGTTTCTTGAAGATCTAAAATAGAAATTTCCTCTTCCACCTTTCCCTCCTTTTGCAACTAAAACAGTCTGATTTACTTTAGTAATATCTATATCTTTTTTAGTACCTAAATTGTGAATTACAGATCCCACTGGGACAGTCAAAATCAAATCTTTTCCTCTTGTGCCTGTGGATTTATCATATCCTCCGTTTTTACCATTTTCAGCATCATATTTGCGTTTACCTTTATATCTATTTAGCGCTGTTAAATCAGAAACACCCTTAAAATAGATATCTCCCCCATCACCACCTTTTCCTCCTGTAGGGCCAAGAGCCATTAATTCTTTATTAAAGGCAACGACTCCATCGCCTCCTTTCCCTGCATAAATTTTAATTTTTACTTCGTCAGTAATCATAATTAGTGTTGATTATATTTATTTAGTTAAACTGTCCTTTAATTATATCTTATTTTCACTTTATATCCAATTTACTGTACAGTTATGTCGTAGCCACATGATAATGTCATAGTTGAGCCATATAGAAATGTCATACCCCCTGCTAAATATGCCATAATTGC